>JBDUAU010000399.1:0-5614 GCA_040004485.1 Saprospiraceae bacterium | reverse complement strand
CATTGGGATTGGCCTCGGGAGGAAGGATCCAGGATATTTTTCTTTTTGAGATTTTCAAGTCTTGAGTAAAATTCTTTTGTTTCTGCAGCGGTTGGTCTTTTTTCAAAACCCTGGTGGTTGATAAAAGGGTCTACAGCATGGCGCCATTTCTTATAATACTGCGTATAGGTTGTTTTTTCGTCAGGATGGGTTTGTCTCCAGATTCTGTACAGGTCGTCCACTTGCCATATATTCGGGCGATCTCCGTACATCATTTGTGCCCACACGGGCAGAGATTCGCCAGGGACCGGGGTTACTTTGTAAAGAGGCTGGGCGGACAAATGAAATGCAACACAGCACAGTGCTAAAAGGAAACAGAATTTCATAATGAAAACTTATTTGTATGTAAAATTAATTTTCTTTTCCTTTCGGAGTGAAAATGAAAAGATGTGCTTTAAGTGAATAAAAATAACTTTGTCGTGCATTGAGTAAAGTAATCATCATCGGCCCTGGACATCCACTGAGAGGTGGCCTCGCTACATTCAATCATCGTCTCGCCAAAGAATTCATTGCAAGCGGTGATGAATGCTCTATTTATTCATTTTCGTTGCAATATCCATCATTTCTATTTCCGGGAACATCGCAATATGCCACAGGTTCGGCACCTGATGATATCAAAGTGCATACGGTGATTAATTCTGTCAATCCTTTAAACTGGATTAAAGTTGGAAACAAGTTGCGCAATGAAAAGCCTGATATAATTGTCGTCAGATATTGGATACCGTTTATGGGCCCGGCTTTGGGGACGATTTTGCGAAAGGTGCGTAAAAATAAACACACCAGGATTGTTTGTATCGCAGACAATATCAGTCCGCATGAAAAACGACCGGGTGACGGTGCATTTACAAAGTATTTTATTAAACCCGTTGATGCATTCATTACAATGAGTGAAAAAGTCATGCAGGATTTGAGAATGATTGAAAAAATAAAGCCTGCTCAATTGGTGTCTCATCCGTTGTATGATAATTTTGGTGAAATCGTACCGAAGGACATTGCAAGAGAGAAATTGAATATTGAAAAAGGAATTCCCGTTGTATTGTTCTTTGGGTTTATTAGAAAATACAAAGGGCTTGATCTTCTTTTTGAGACAATAAGTGATGAGCGAATTAGAAAAGCAGGAATTAAATTACTTGTTGCCGGAGAATTTTATGAAGATGAAAAATCTTATCAGGAACAAATAGATAAACTTGATATCAGGAAACAGTTGATACTTCGCACGGCGTTTATACCGGACAATGAAGTTCAGTATTATATCAGTGCTGCTGATGCTGTGATTCAACCTTACCGAAATGCAACACAAAGTGGCGTGACACCATTAGCTTACCATTTTGAAAAGCCTATGATCGTCACGAATGTAGGTGGGCTTCCTTCATTGGTGCCGCATGAAAAAGTAGGTCTGGTAGCTGAACCTGAACCCAAATCAATCGCAGATGCTATCCTTAGATTTTACCAGCTCGGTGAAGATTATTTTATTCCGCATCTTCGTGTGGAGAAACAAAAATATTCCTGGAGTCAATTGGTAGAAACCATTAAAAAACTGGCAAAGGGAAAATAGATGAGAGGAATACATAAAGTATGATTTACAGAAGCAAGGCTCCATTACGATTAGGATTGGCGGGAGGAGGTACGGATGTCAGTCCGTATAGTGACTTATATGGAGGCGCTATACTCAACGCAACGATTTCATTGTATGCTTATGCGTCGATTGAAAAAATAGATCTTCCTGAAATAAGATTGCATGGTATTGATCAGGATCAGGATCAGCGATTTGAGGTATTGGATGCATTGCCTCTTGATGGTACACTTGATTTGCTAAAGGGTGTATACAACAGGATCAACAAGGATTACGGTTTGGATGGTAAGGGCCTCAGATTGTCCACCTTTGTTGAGGCACCCGCCGGTTCGGGTCTTGGCACTTCGTCCACACTTGTAGTTGCTGTCGTGGGAGCTTTTGTTGAAATGCTGAAATTACCGATGGGTGAATATGAGATCGCGCATTATGCCTATGAAATCGAGCGCAAAGATTTGAGACTTGCAGGGGGTAAGCAGGACCAATATGCGGCTACATTTGGCGGAGTGAATTACATGGAGTTTTTTGCGGGTGATAAAGTGGTGGTCAATCCATTGCGCATCAAACAGGAATATCTTTTTGAACTTCAGCACAATCTGTTATTGTATTTTACTGAAACCAGCCGGGAATCTTCGAAGATCATCGAACAACAAGCCGGAAATGTGGTTAAGAAGGATATGGAGGCCATTGAGGCTATGCATCAGTTGAAACATCAGTCGCAAATGATGAAGGAAGCATTGCTTCTTGGCAAATTAAATGAGATCGGTGAGATCCTTGATTTTGGATTTTATCAGAAACGCAAGATGGCCCAGGGAATCAGTAATGATTTTATAGAAGACATCTATGTAGAAGCTAAAAAAGCAGGTGCTACGGGAGGAAAGATCTCAGGCGCCGGAGGAGGAGGTTTTATGGTTTTTTATTGTCCCGGCAACACGAAATATAGTGTAATGGAAAGCCTGAACAGATTCGGAGGAAAATACAGATCATATCAGTTTGTAGAACATGGATTGACGACATGGACAGTTTTGTAATCTGGTGATCGAGTGATCGAGTGATCAAGTGATCAATTGATTGTGCCTTTGTGGCTATGTGAGAATGAAATCAATAGGCAATAAGCAATAAGCAAAATATTCATTTCGAATTTCTTTGTGACTATGTGAGGAAGAAATCAATAGGCAATATGCAAAATATTCATAACGAATTTTTTTATCCCTTTGTGTAATTGTGGCAGTTTAAATCAGAATATATTGAATCATAGTGTATGGAAAATAAAATAAGAGAAATAGTAGGTAATTCAATTTCGGTCAAGCAATTGATTTTGCAAAATCAGGAATTACTGGATACTGTTCAGGCTGTGGTGACAGAACTTGTGTTGGCATTTAAAGCAGGGAACCGGGTATATTTTTGTGGCAATGGTGGTAGTGCGTCTGATGCTCAGCATTTGGCCGCGGAATTTTCGGGAAGGTTCTATAAGGATAGAGTTGCACTCCCGGCTGAGGCGCTTCATTGTAATACATCATATCTCACTGCTGTGGCCAATGATTATGGTTATGAACACGTCTATTCAAGATTGATTGAAGGGATAGGGCAGCCCGGCGATGTTTTAGTGGGGTTGTCAACATCAGGAAATTCAATTAACATTATTGAGGCTTTTATGAAAGCAAAAAGAAAGGGAATGATCAATATTGGTTTCACAGGAGACACCGGTGGGAATATGAAAGAGCATTGTGATTTTCTGATCAATGTACCTTCTAAGGATACGCCGAGGATACAGGAGAGTCACATCATGCTGGGCCATATTGTATGTGAACTGGTTGAATCGGAATATTTTGATTAAAGAAGCGATCATATTGGCAGGCGGTCTTGGGACCAGGTTGCAGGAAGCGGTTCCTAATTTGCCCAAGACAATGGCTCCTGTGGCCGGGCATCCTTTTTTGACACATGTCATTCGTTATCTTTTATCACAGGGCATTGAGAGATTCATCTTTTCCTTGGGATACA
The DNA here is from genome assembly GCA_040004485.1 of Saprospiraceae bacterium. Taxonomy (GTDB): domain Bacteria; phylum Bacteroidota; class Bacteroidia; order Chitinophagales; family Saprospiraceae; genus Opimibacter. The sequence goes on along the minus strand of JBDUAU010000399.1, from coordinate 2,004 downwards.
AACAAGGAGCCATTGAGGAATATTTGAAAACCGAATTTCCTTATCTGAATTATTCCCTTGTACTCGAAGAACAACCATTAGGAACGGGTGGGGCAGTTAAGTTTGCTTTAGCCAGTTCTATTGAAAGAGATGTGTTGATTGTCAATGGAGATACGTTGTTCAGAGTGGATATTGATGTAATGAAGGAAAAACATGTACGGGATCAATCTGAATGTACGATTGCCTTGAAGCCCATGCGACATTTCGATCGTTATGGCGTCATAGATATAGATCCTGATGGAAGAATACTAAGATTCACTGAAAAGAAATTTGTGGAGAAAGGAAATATCAATGGCGGTATGTACATCCTGAATAAAGTAAGTTTCCTTAAAAAGACTTTTCCAAAAGTATTCTCATTCGAAAAAGATTACCTGGCGAAATATGTGGACACGCTTGCATTTTATGGTATCGTTGAGGATAAATACTTTATTGATATTGGTATTCCATCTGATTTTGAACGGGCGCAGCTTGAATTAAGACAGAGTCCTTTGAATTTGAAAGAGGTGGACGATACCTGGACTCTTTTCCTGGATAGGGATGGTGTGATCAATAAGAACAAAGATGATAGTTATGTTTTTAATAAAGAGGAATTTCAGTTTATAGATGGTGCAAAAGAGGCCCTGGCGAAATTTCATGATGTATTTGGAAAAATTATAATTGTCACAAATCAGCGTGGGATAGGGAAGGGGTTGATGGATGAAAAAGCATTGGGAGAAATTCATCAGCACATGCTGGATGAGATTGAGCAGACAGGAGGCTGGATTGATGCACTTTATTACTGTGTCATCAATGATGATAAACATCACGATCGAAAGCCAAATCCGGGTATGGTGCTTGAAGCCGGAAGGATGTATCCGGAAATTAATTTTTCAAAGTCAATTATGGTGGGAGATAAGATCAGTGATATGCAGCTCGGAAGAAATACCGGTGTGTATACGATCATGATCACCTCCTCCAAAAGTGAAGGTTTTGAGAATCATCCTGATGTGGATCTGAGGTTTGATTCGTTGAAGGAATTTTCAGATAGATTTTGATTTCAAAGCAGTAAAGATGAATTCATAGGATAGGGTAATTTGGTACTAAAATTAACCTACAGGCCAGTAAAAATGGGTATACTAGCATTTCGTTTATAACTGTAGGTTATTGTTTATAACTGTAGCATATCGTTTATAACTACAGACCAAAAAGTCCTGTCCTTAGTGAGAGACCGAATATAAATTTCTTTATTTTTTTGCCCTCTTCCTGAAAAGCAGGCATGCTTCAAGAGGGCATTACCCAAAAGAAATAGCCTTTACCGAGTGGTTAGTCAGACAATTTTGAATACGCGATTCTTTCAGAGGATTAATAATACATCGGGTAATGGCTACCTTTATAAATTAATTTTGATCTCCAATCTTCAATCATATGAAAAATATCTTTCCTATTTCACTCATTTCCATTCTTTGTGTATTGGCTATTTGTAGTTGCCAAAAGAAGATGGCTGAAACTTGTTGTGCACCAACCACTCTTGCTAAAAATAAATCCACTGTCCTGACATGCAAGCTTTCCACAAAAGAATTGCAGGATAGAAAAATGACCATTCTAGCCAGCCTAAAAAAACAAATGCTGGAAAGAAAGGAACTATCCAATGGCTATGCCTTTAAGTTTGGAGGAAGTGACAATGTCCTGAATGAACTGACAGAATTCATCAAAGGCGAAAGAGAATGTTGTGATTTCTTCACTTTCAATCTTTCGATCAGTGGAGATAAAAGTGAAATCTGGCTTGAAATGACTGGCGTAGAAGGGGTGAAAGATTTTATTACGAAGGAACTTGAATTGTAAAAGAAGACAAATAACAAATAACAAATAACAAATAACAAATAACGAATAACGAGTAACGAGTAACGAGTAACGAGTAACGAATAACGAAAAACGAATAACGAATAACGAATAACGAATAACGAATAACGAATAACGAATAACGAA
>JBDUAU010000260.1:0-5617 GCA_040004485.1 Saprospiraceae bacterium | reverse complement strand
CAAAGACAACCGTAAAAGGAAGTAAGCAGTAAGCAGTAATCGGTGATCAGTAATCGGTGATCGGTAGTCGGAAAGAAATTACTCCATGGCCTGTGTGATCACCATGCGAAACAATTCTTTAAGTGATTCCCATTATTTTTTTCCCACAATCGATTGCAGATATTTTGGGGCCACCCTGTTTTTTGAAGCCTGCTCATAGGCATAAGCAATCGCGATCAATCCCGGTTCATCATACGGTCGTCCGAAGAAAGAAATACCTATAGGCAATTCACTCACGAAACCCATTGGAACAGTGATTGAAGGATAACCCGCCATAGCCGCTGGTCCATACGCACCATAACCTGTCCAGTGATCACCCGCGATTAAATCAATACACCAGGAAGGTCCGGTAGCAGGGCCACAGAATGCATCCAATTTATATTTTGACATCATCTCCTCAAGAAATTTTCTGATTGCAGGAAGTTCAGTCATGGCTTCAATGTATCCTTTACTGTTTAAATCCCCTTTCACTTGTGAACTATCCATGATTTCCTGTTTGAAGTAGGGCATGGCTGTCATTTCATTTTGTGAATCAAATTTTATGACATCTGCAAGTGATTTCATTTTACTATTTGAAGATGCCAGGTAGCGATTTAATCCATCTTTGAATTCATATTTCATGATGTCAAATTCCTTATTCCCCAATTCCTGGTATTTGATCATAAATTCCACCTCAACTATTGTAGCGCCTTGGCTTTTCATTTGCTCCAGTGCTTTTTGAAGTATTGCATCGACTCCTTCATGGTTGTGAAGCAATGTCTTTTCAACGCCTATTCGTTTACCTTTTAAACCATTGACATCGAGAGATGACGTATAGTCAGTTTTACTTTTCCCATTACTTTCTTTTGTCACTGCATCAGTCGAATCGACACCCGTCATCGCGGCTAACAGAATCACTGCATCTTTCACGGTCTTACCAAATGGCCCGGGCGTATCCTGTGTTTTTGAAATCGGAATGATTCCCGACCTGCTGAGCAACCCGACGGTTGGTTTTATCCCTACGACTCCATTCATCGATGCAGGACATGCTATAGATCCGTCTGTCTCAGTGCCCACAGCAACAACACAAAGATCAGCGGCAACTGCAACACCAGATCCGGAACTTGAACCACATGGAGAACGATCAAGCAAATAGGGATTTTTTGTCTGACCACCACGACTGCTCCAGCCGCTTGACGACCTGGGGGAACGGAAATTAGCCCATTCACTTAGGTTTGTCTTTCCAAGGATGACCGCACCTGCTTCACGAAGTTTCTTTACAATAAAAGCATCATGTGAGGCAATGTTATCTGCCAGTGCAAGTGAACCTGCAGAAGTATGCATCTTGTCACCCGTATCAATATTATCTTTCAAAAGCACAGGAATTCCATGCATAGGGCTACGGACTTTTCCATTCGTACGTTCTTTGTCCAATGAATCTGCAATAGCCAATGCATCCGGATTGATTTCAAGCACAGATCTTAAAGCCGGACCGTTTTTATCAATTTCATTAATGCGATCCAGATACATCTGCACGATCGCATGAGAGCTATATTGTCCACTTTGCATCTTTGCCTGCAAGTCCTCTATCGACAAACTCTCAAGGGCAAATTTAGCGGAGACTTTTTCCTCCGGTGCTTTAATCCCATTATCCTGCTTACAAGAAAAAAACAGAATAAGAAACATCAAAGAAAAAATGACTGAAGTTTCTTTCAAAAAAATAATTTTATTCATTGTGCTTTCATTTTATAAACACTTATCAACCTTTCACCAAATCAAATTATCACCAGTTCACCAGATCACCAGATCACTCGATCGCTCGATCATTTTATCTCAAATTTAACCTGCAACATCACTACAAACTCCACCGCCGGCTCCGTCACATACGGATTGATCACCTTGTCAAAGCCTGAGTAGTTGATTTTATCATAGTAGTGAGTCGCACTTTTTCTGACATCCTTTGTGGTATAGGTATTATTATATCCTGATCCTGATACATTTCCGCTTTCATAAGCCTGGTAACTTGTATAAAGCTGGTCAGGATAAAAACTATAAAACTGATCGCCATAGATTTCAGAAGTAGGAGAGAGGTGTGCATTTGTGAGAGTGGCATACATTCCTTTTTTTTGATTGATGATCTCGGATGCCGCACTGAATAGTTGTGTATGAATTGCATTCAGATCATTCACGATGTAATCCACTTTCACCAGGTCATATATTTCATCGTTAGATGCGATGATCACCATCTGATCGAGATCACTGATCCGGTTGAATTTGATAATGACATTTTTCTTTAATTCAAAACCCTGCAGGTATTCTTCAGCGAGCTCACCCGTTATTTTGTAATCATATACTTTGTTCTGTGACGTCATGTCTACATAAATATCCGTTTTAGCTACACCCATTTTGGAAAGCTCATTTGCAAATTCTTTTATACGTTTATCAATTTGTTCATTACAGGATTTCAATGTAGGCCCTTCTTCAGCAAGGCTGAAAGTAGCCACATAGCCATCAGCTATGACATTCTGTACCACACTGGCTTCAATGATAAAAGTCGAATCAGATAAATACAATGTCTCTTTTCCGGGAAATTTCCCCTTCGAATATCCCTGCCCATATACCGAATTTCCACTCTGCTGCCCATTGGCTGTCATCCATAATATACAGAAAAGAAGGCCGAACAAATAATTTATCGTTTTCATTCTCCAGATTTTTAAAGTATTGATTACTGATTACTGATCACTAATTTCTGTGCCCTTACCCCTCTCTTCGTTCTCAGTTCAACAACGTATATGCCCGGAGTAAGTTTTTCTGAATCAATTATAATCTGCTGAAATCCGATGCAATACTTTTCTACTTTTTTATTTAATATCAACTGTCCGTTTAAATTCAATACACGGATACCTATCTCCGCTGATTCATTCATGTCCAATTCCAAGGTCACATGTGCGTAAGCCGGGTTAGGTGAAAGTTTGAATGAAGGAGCCATTGTAATATCCGAAGTGCCGGAGATCGGCATCAGCAATCCGCTTCGTGGCCCCTGCAGTGTATTTCGCATAAGTTCCACCTGGCCATGTGTGAACATGTTCATGCATGCTTCACTGGCATAGTCCATATAATTTTCAATAAGATCGGGAACATCCTTGTTGTAGAAGGTTTCGATTTGAGCACATGTGTTTTTTGTGGTATCACAATCAAATGCGGATTGTGTATTTGCATACGGCGTATCATCTACGCCATCACTCTGGTCACAGGCATTTGGCCCCAATAATCCGCCATCACCCCAGATGTGACGCAATCCAAAATAATGACCAACTTCATGGACAGGAGTTCTGCCTTTGGCGACAATAGCACCACTTCCATCCGGATTTTCAATTGTATTTGGATTGTTGCCACCAAATACGCGATAATCTATGACGACTCCATCTTCTCCCGCAGTCGGCGCACCGGAATCTGCAGGCCAGTTTTGTAAATTATTGGGTGGAAAAGCGAACCCCAGTATCTGCCCAATCGTGATGCCAAACAAAGTGATAGGTTGGATATTACATACCCAGATATTCAGGTATTCATTTGGATTCCATGCATCACTACCACCATCAGCATCATGCTTGGCTTCCGCGAGAAGGTTAGTGCCAAATAAATCAACGCTGAATAATTGATCAGTATGTACACGAACTACACCGGCCAGATTGAAATGAATATTTGCACTTCCGGCTTCGTCCTGGAATATCGAACGCAGGTTTACCGTATCTGCATTGAGACGATTATAATCAGTATTAAGGATCAGGATCTGATTGTTGATGATACTGTCGTCCAGATTTTCATCAGCTGCATTCCATACGACATGAACGACGACATTTACTTCGAGAGGGTCATTTCCATGTGATCGAATTGTAGTTCGGATCTTTTCAAATGTGCCATTGAAGGCATCATTCAATGCCGGATATTTTTCATGAAGGATTTTTGAAAAAATTTCATTTCCACAAAAAACGGGTTTTATACTTTCCTGGGCATTTAATCCGATAGAGAGAAAGATGAAAAACAGGAATAGGTTTTTTTCCATGAGGCACGCAAGCTGAACGAGTGAAAAGAGGGTAGTGCGAATATACTGATTTAACAGTCTGATTGCTTTTGCTCTGAAGAAAGAGAAAGTGGTTTGAGAATTGCCTTGTGGGTTATTGAATTATCCCAGGTCGCGTGGTAAAAGAGGAAGGGTCAGGAGGGTTTGTGGCAACATTCAATTGTTGTAGCGGTCTTTCCCAGTTTGGGACTTAGGAAAGGTATACCCAGGTTCATTCCTCTTAGGATCAGAATGACGGCCATCATACCCACGAAGACAGGAACAGCCCGTTTTAGTTTCAGTCGAAAATTAAACGATAGCAAATGACCAAAGACCATTATCGCCGCCATGACAGGCAGGGTACCAAGGCCAAAAGCAAACATCAGAAGCATGCCATTAAGTGTATTCATCGTAGCCAAAGAAGCAGCAATTGCAACATACACTAGTCCACATGGCAAGAGGCCGTTAAGTAGTCCAATCGTAAAAAATGAAAACGTCTTTTTGGGTTTGTTCAAAAGTCTGGCAAGAGAGATTTTTACCCACGTATTTAATTTAGCCAGCCACACTATCCGGGATGAGAATGAAAAATTTGAAATAATAAATACAAGGATCAACACTCCGGCAACTATTGAAACTATTTGTTGTAAACCCCAGATCCGGAATTGATTACCCATAAATCCAAACAATAAACCTAATGCACTATATGTGATCGCCCTGCCAAAATTATAAAAGAAAATACCTGCATATTTCTTCCCCCCCGAAACCGAAGCCACAGGCAGTGACAATGCAATCGGCCCACACATCCCAATACAATGAAAACTTCCCAAAAATCCAATGGAAAGCCCTGTCACGAGACTTAATATAAGTTCATTCATTTATAAATGATTAGCGCAATTCAGTATTCGGTATTCAGCAATTAGACGCGATGCTTCGACTTGCTTTCCCTCTTCCTTGTGTTGCAGCTCAGCAACAAAATCGCCGTCTCTACAACCGATCTTCTTATTCGTTATTCGTTATTCGTTATTCGTTATTCGTTATTCGTTACTCGTTACTTTCGTTTTGCCCCTACCCCCTGAAAAAGGGGAACTGAAGGTCTGTTCGTAAACATTTAAACATCAGTAAAACGCATTCATTACTCGTAATTCGTTACTCGTTACTCGTTACTCGTCATTCGTTACTAATTACTCGTTACTCGTTACTCGTTACACGTTACTTTCGTTTTGCCCCTATCCCCTGAAAAAGGGGGACTGAAGTTCTGTTCGTAAACATTTCAACATCAGTAAATCGCATTCATTACTCGTTACTCGTTACTCGTTACTCGTTACTCGTCATTCGTTACTAATTACTCGTTACTTTCGTTTTGCCCCTATCCCCTGAAAAAGGGGAACTGAAGTTCTGTTCGTAAACATTTAAACATCAGTAAATCGCATTCATCACACGTCATTCATCACTCGTCATTCGTCACTCGTTACTAATTACTAATTACTCGTTACTCGTTACTCGTTACTCGTTACTTTCGTTTTGCCCCTATCCCCTGAA
>JBDUAU010000633.1:0-5618 GCA_040004485.1 Saprospiraceae bacterium | reverse complement strand
AATCATAGCCTTTCCCCACATAATCTTTTGCAAATTTCCCCCAGCCTTTTATACTGCGACTGTTACCTTTTAAAAAATAAACAACACCAAGGCTATTCGGCACCTTAAACCAAATGGCATTTATACGCCCACCATCCGGCAGATCAAATTGTTTTTCTTCGAAAGGAAATGAATATTGATATTTAAAATCAGAAGGTAAAAGTTCAGGACGAAAGAAAAAGAAATCCTGCAGGAAGTAGAAGATGAAGACAATAAAAGCATAACTGATACAAATGATGATCAGAATAGTCATATATCTTTTTTCTTGTAGATAGATCCGAGATCCCGTCCGATGCCATTGTAATCAAGTCCATATCCGACCACAAATTCATTTGGAATCTCCATACCCTGGTATTTTATAACATCAGGGTATTTATAGGCTATGGGTTTGATCAGAAGGCATGCAATCTCAACCGAAGCAGGATTCTGACTTTTAATTTTGTGATTGAGATGATGAAGTGTATGCCCTGTGTCGACAATGTCTTCTATGATCAAAACATCTTGTCCTTCTAAAGGCATTTTCCAAAGAAAATGTTCACCCAATTTGCCCGTCGAAGATGTTCCTTCATAAGAACTGACTTTAACAAAATCAAGCCTGAGCGGTATGGACAATCGTCTCACTAAATCTGCGGCAAAAATGAATGCCCCATTCAATACAATTAACAAAATAGGATTGCGATCCTTATAGTCCTTGTCAATTTTGACAGAGAGTGCCATGACCACCTTTTCTATTTCCGCTTCAGAAATAAAAGGTTCGAATGTAAGGTTATGCAGTATTACATCTTTCATAGTCCGATACCATTTTGATCCACTAGATAAATAAAAGAAGTGATAGCCGCAGCTCCGGATTCAAGTTCATGCGGATGCACATTTTCAAGAACATCATTGTCAGAATGATGATAATCAAAATATCTCGAGCTATCCGGACGCAAACCAATCAGCAATCCGGTTTTTGGTTTCAGACCACTGATGTCAGCACCTCCTCCTCCCGCTTCAATCCGAATATAATATGGCTCCAATGCTTTCATATACGGTTTCATATAAGCTATGTGCTGATCCGCAAGTGTATCTGCACCCATCGTACATCCAAATGCCTGAGGAGTAGCCCCACCACCATCTGTTTCAATCGCCACGAGATGAAACTGATTATTTTTAATAACCTCTTCGGCATATTTCTTTCCACCACGCAATCCATTTTCTTCATTCATAAAAAGTACACAACGAATGGTATGACGAGGTTTGTATCCACTATGCGCCAGGCGATACAAAGCTTCCATCGATTGAACCACACCCGCTCCATCATCATGTGCACCTTCACCGACATCCCATGAATCAAGATGTCCTCCAACAAGAATAATGGTATCAGGTGAAACAGATCCTTTGATTTCTCCGATCACATTATACGACATCACAGAGTCGAGCATTTCGCATGTCGTACGAATAAATACTGTGGTAGTGCCGAGTGAAATAGCTTTGCTTAGCTGCTCAGCATCATTCGTACTTACGGCCACTGACGGAATATTTTTTACTGTCTCAGAAAGATGTGTTGCGCCTGTATGCGGAAAATCATCAAGTCGTGGACACAGAGATCTGACTATAGCAGCTATGGCTCCTTTTTCCGCAGCCACAGCAGGGCCCATATTTCTCTGATCACCTGCTCCACCATAAGCGGCGAATGTATTCAACAAACCTACATCCATCGGCCGATTGAAAAACACAATTTTCCCCTGGACATTTTCATCAGGCATGGCTTTTAACTGCTCAAGTGATTTCACTTCGATCACTTGCGCCCGGACACCGTTGGTCCCCGTACCCGGCGAATTGCCAAGGGCAAGGGCGTTTAACGAAACAGCACCTGCTTCGTTTGAAATCATGATCACCTGTTCATTGTCTCCACGCACCCAGTGTGGAACTTTCATCTCCTGAAGCCACACTTTATCGAACCCGCAAGTATCCATCACTTTCTTTGCCCATTCCACAGCCTTGGCCGCCTGGGGAGAACCGCTGACCCTGTGGCCGATATCTTTTGTCAATGTAGTCAGCCATTTGTACGCTTTTTGTTCGGTATAGGATTTTCTATAGATGTTCTTAATATACAGGGCTGTTGAATCCGAAGAAACCTGAGTATGGGCCAGAATCGGGATAAAAAGAATGAGGATAAAAATGCGGTGCATGGAGTAAATATAGCTGAATGTGATGAAGGGTAAAAGACAAAGGACGATAGGCCAAGGACCACAGACGATGGACTATAGACCATGGACCAGAGACCATGGACCAGAGACCATGGACCAGAGACCATGGACCACAGACGATGGACCAGAGACCATGGGCAATGGGGCAAAATGATCAAAAGCCAATCGACCATGGACATTTTTTATTTGAATCGAAATAATTATTTAAAATTCACCTTCCTGAACCTGTAATTCTTTTGGTGTCAAACAATGTCAAATTTGAAGTCAGATTAAGATATGGTCCATTGTATTGTTGTCAAATAGGCTCAAATTTGAACAGATATTATTTTCTACTGTACCTGTTTTTAATTCACTGTTGTCCATTGTCTGTTGTTCGTGGTCCATTGTCCATCGTCCTTAATTTAAATTGATTCTAAATAAAATTAGCTTTGCATTCAGTGAGAACCTCATTGGTAGCTTTGCTTGTAACTTCAGAGCAACCAAAGAAAAAAAGCAGGTATCCCTGAGGCGTTTAAACTCATTTCCCGGATTATGAAGTGGATTACTAAATTACTTACCTCCTCTCTCGGTCAGAAGCTGATCATGAGCCTTACCGGCATCTTCCTGATCCTTTTTTTGATCGTACATCTCGTTGGGAACCTCCAACTCCTGGCGCATGACAATGGTGAATCTTTCAATATCTATGCCGCCTTCATGTCCCATAACCCTTTTATAAAAGTCATTTCTATTGGTCTGTATGCGTTTATATTGTTGCATTCCATTCAGGGTATAGCTCTTTATCTAACAAATAGAAAATCCAAAGGAGCATATTCATCTAAAGGAAAAATTGCAGGTGCTGACTGGTCATCCAGAAACATGGCCCTACTTGGTGTCCTGATTTTTGCCTTCCTGTGTATTCACATGGGTGATTTCTGGGTCAAAATGAGATTCACAGATTCACTTCCTTTGGTCAATTACCCGGGCCACGCCGCTCCTGTAGAAGATATTTTCACCCGTGTACATGTCGCATTTCAGAATATCTGGATTGTGATTATTTATGTGGTTGGTGTTATTGCTTTAGCCTTTCACCTGGTTCATGGATTTCAAAGTGCATTTCAGACGCTGGGTTTAAATCATAAAAAATATACACCGCTGATCAAAGGAATAGGTTGGCTTTATGCCATCCTCTTTCCACTTGGTTTTGCGATACTTCCTTTATACCATTACTTCAATCTTTGATTTTTCAGCATCTGATCTGCGCTCATAGTTAACATAGACTCATTCATCATGAAAGTATTAGACGGTAAAGTTCCTCCGGGCCCGATAGCAGAAAAATGGGAATATTATAAATCGACTATTCCGCTTGTTTCTCCGAATAATAAGAGAAGACTGGATGTGATCGTTGTCGGCACCGGTCTTGCAGGTGCTTCAGCAGCAGCTACATTTGGCGAGCTGGGGTATAATGTAAAATGTTTTACATTCCATGACAGTCCGCGCAGAGCACACAGTATCGCTGCACAGGGTGGAATAAACGCGGCCAAAAATTATCAAAATGATGGTGATAGCGTGCATCGTCTTTTTTATGATACGGTCAAAGGCGGCGACTATCGGTCCAGAGAAGGAAATGTTCATCGTCTTGCAGAAGTCAGCACAGCCATTATAGATCAATGCGTCGCACAGGGTGTTCCTTTTGCAAGAGAATACGGAGGATTGCTTGAAAACAGATCTTTTGGTGGCGTACAGGTTTCAAGAACATTTTATGCACGCGGACAGACAGGTCAACAATTATTACTAGGTGCTTATCAGGCATTGTCACGACAAATTTCATTAGGTACAGTGGAGATGTTCAATCGTCATGAGATGATGGACATCGTCACGATCGATGGAAAAGCAAGAGGGATCATCGCAAGAAATCTACTCACCGGAAAACTTGAACGTTATGGCGCTCATTGTGTAGTGCTTGCAACAGGTGGCTATGGAAATGTATACTATCTGTCAACAAATGCAATGGGCTGTAATGTCTCAGCAACCTGGCGTGCCGTAAGACGTGGAGCATACATGGCTAATCCGTGTTTTACACAAATTCATCCCACATGCATTCCTGTATCTGGCGATTATCAAAGTAAACTGACCTTGATGTCAGAATCACTTCGAAATGATGGTCGTGTCTGGGTTCCAAAAAATAAAGCTGATGTCGAACCCATTCGTTCACGAAAAATATTGCCCTCAAGTCTGAAAGAAGAAGATCGGGATTATTTTCTCGAACGACGCTATCCTGCCTTTGGAAATCTTGTTCCTCGTGATGTTGCTTCCAGGGCTGCTAAAATGGTGTGTGATGATGGCTTTGGTGTCAATGGAACAGGCCTTGCCGTTTTCCTTGATTTTGATTCGGCGATCATGCGTTATGGAAAATCAGATGCGAATGCAAGGGGCATGCATGATGCTGATGACGCCACGATTCGCAAATTTGGGGAAGCAAAAGTAGCTGAGCTCTACGGCAATCTATTTGAGATGTATGAAAAAATCACCGGTGAAAATCCATACAAGACACCGATGATGATTTATCCTGCCATCCACTATACGATGGGTGGCCTCTGGGTGGATTATAATCTTGAAACAAATATTCCGGGATTGTTTGCATTGGGTGAATGCAATTTTTCTGATCATGGTGCTAACCGTCTTGGCGCCAGTGCACTGATGCAGGGATTAGCTGACGGTTATTTTGTGATTCCATATACAGTTGGGACATTCCTGGCCAATGATATTCGCACACCACCTATCGATATCAACCGTGACGAATTTGCAGCCAGCGAAAAATCTGTAAATGACAGAATAACACAAATCATGTCCGTCAAAGGCAATCAGTCGGTAGAAAACTTTCACCGGAAGCTAGGCCATATCATGTGGAACTATTGCGGTATGGCTCGGAATGCTGATGGCTTGAAAAAAGCAATTCAGGATGTACGTGCACTGCGTGAGGAGTTTTACAAGGATGTTTTTGTTCCCGGCACCGAAAATGAATTTAATGCCGAATTAGAAAAAGCATATCGCGTTGCTGATTTCCTGGAGATGGGCGAGTTGATCATTCGTGATGCCCTCAATCGCAATGAATCCTGTGGTGGCCATTTCCGAGAAGAATATCAAACCCCCGAAGGAGAAGCATTGCGCAATGATGATGAATATACTTATGTCGCCGCCTGGGAATGGACTGATACAAAAACTGATCCCGTGTTACATAAGGAAGAATTGAAATTTGAAGCGGTGGAGTTGAAGACGAGAAGCTATAAATAGAGTAACGAGTAACGAGTAACGAGTAACGAGTGAAGAGTAATGAGTGAAGAGTAATGAGTGAAGAGTAATGAGTAATGAGTAATGAGTAATGAGTAATGAGTAATGAGCAATGTGCAA
>JBDUAU010000046.1:0-1700 GCA_040004485.1 Saprospiraceae bacterium | reverse complement strand
AAGGCAGGGGTTTTTCAAAACGGTCAGACGTAATGCTTCTTCCACTTCTTTCGCAATCACATGCTCACCGAAAGCGGAAATAAAATGTTTTATACGGCCTGTTACTTTTATTCGCGGCGGATCAAGGGACACAAATTCAATCGTATCGCCTATGTTATAAGCCCACAGCCCTGCATTCGTTGTAATAACAAGTGCGTAATCAATTCCAATCTCAACTTCAGGTAATGTGAGGCGTAACGGATGTGGAGAATTTAATTCTGAGACCGGAACAAATTCAAAGAATATGCCTGAATGACATTGAAGGAGTAGTCCTTCTTTAGCATGATCCAAATCCTGAAATGCAATAAATCCTTCAGATGCGGGATACGTTTCGAGGCTGTTGACTGGCCCTCCTGTCAGCCTTTCCAGTTGCGATCGATAAGGTTCGAAATTAACTCCTCCATACACGAACAATTGAAAATTGGGGAAGACTTCTATGATCGTTTTCTTGCCTGAGAGAGCAAGCACGCGCTCATAATACATTTGTACCCATGGTGGTATGCCACTGATCACACGCATATCCTGATGTAAAGTTTCCTGTGCGATGCGCTCAACTTTCGTTTCCCAGTCTTCTATGCAATTTGTTTCATAGGCCGGCATTTGATTCGTGCGCAACCAGGAGGGAAACCAATGATTTACAATACCGGATAATCGTCCTGTAGGGATGCCTCCCATTTCTTCGAGCTCAGGAGAACCGGAGAGAAACAAAAGTTTACCATCAAATAGGTTTTTCAGCTTTAATCTTGCTGTGATGTTAAAGAGAGCGTTTCTCGCATTACCGATATGATTGGGGATGCTTTCTCTTGTGATCGGAATATATTTTACGCCACTTGTAGTGCCTGAAGTTTTGGCGAAATACAAAGGCTTTCCGGGCCACAATACATTTTCATCGCCTTTGATGATTTGATCAATGTAAGGCCTTACTTCTTCGTAATCTCTGATCGGAACCTGATCAGAAAATGTTTTATGATCTGAAATTAAATGGAAACCATGTTCTTTGCCAAACTGGGTTGCAGATCCGCGACGAATGAGTTCTTTAAATGTTTCTTGTTGATGCTGGGCAGCATGATGGGCATCATATTCAATTATTCGCCTGGTTCGTTTGGCGAATGCTCCGATGACACGACTCTTAATCCCCATCTAGGGTTAATCGAGTCTTAGATCTTCAACATGGACACCAGGAAATGACTCAGCCTGAAATGTGAAAAGTTTGGTGGCATCCCATGTTATAGGATTAGTCACATTTGTGATTGACATTTCCTGTCTTGTCCCATCTGATGAAAGACCATTGATATAGCTGAGCATTCCGTTTTTAATACCGATGGTAAATTTTGAATACGATTCAAATTTTCCTTTAAGTGGTTTTGCTTCGATTACAGTTGTTCCGTCAGGTCTGTTTGCAGCCAGCATAAACACAAGTTCTTTGGAAGTATATAATTGTAAAAAATCCTGCGGGCTGATCCAATCCTGGCCACTCGATTCATTGTATATGTTCACTTCATTAGGACCTCTGAGATAAACCCACCTGATGGTGCCGTTGGACATGATGATATAATCTTTCAATTCCAGTCTGTAGGTCTTCCCGGCCTGGTATAGTGTACCTTCATTAGTCTCAGCTTCTTTACCGGGGTATGAAATTTTTAAATTGAAATTAAGACGTA
>JBDUAU010000675.1:0-1701 GCA_040004485.1 Saprospiraceae bacterium | reverse complement strand
GCCCTGCTTGCCGACCGCGACCTGTCCGTACTTCTCTTTTCATTTTCAGGCTTGATGAATATCTGAGCTTCATAAAACTCTTTACCACATTAACCTTAATGGTTCCGATAAAAAGTTGATATTATTTTAAAAACTAATGTCAAATTCCATTTCCTTTCCGCCACGGAGAGCCGTGACTTTTATTTTATCGCCTTTGTGAAATGTACCAAGTACGGCCATGTAGGCATAGATATCTTTAATATCCTTTCCAGCCATGTGCGTGATGATATCTCCTTTTTTCATACCCGCTATCTGTGCAGGCTTTCCGTCCCGCACACCATCAAGACGAAGACCAGTACCATCATATAAATAATCAGGTAATACGCCAAGTGTTACTTCCAATTTGGGTGTAGAAGATGGATCAGCATCTTTCGTTTTTGTAAACTGCAATTTTTCCTTATTGCTGATTCCTGAAATCATAGCGACCACGAGATTTGCTATCCGTACCATACCTGTTGAATTTATTTTATCAACATCATCAGAAGGCTTGTGATAATCTTCATGAGATCCTGTGAAAAAATGCAAAACCGGCATATCCATGACATAAAAAGAAGAATGATCTGAAGGACCGATGCCTGATTCACTCGATGTGATATCAAATCCAAATGTATTAGATGATTTGATCAGGTCAGGCCAAACCGGAGATGTTCCCACACCATTGATCGCCAATTTACTTTCAGGATTAAGACGGCCCACCATATCGAAATTGAGCATTGCCGTCACATCTTTAAAATCAATCGTTGGATGCTCTGTAAAATAATTTGAGCCCCACAATCCATTTTCTTCACCGGTAAATGCGATGAATAAATAATTAAAATTCTTGTTTGCTCTCAATCGTTCAGCCAATTCCAGGATCATGCCGACGCCGCTTGCATTATCATCAGCTCCATTGTGAATGGCAGGCTTACCATCGCCGAGCGAACCAAATGTGCCCATGCCCAAATGATCATAATGTGCACCCAGAATAATCGTTAGAGGAGCTTTATGATCAATATATCCGATCACATTTCTGCCGTGCAAGCCTGTAGAGTCACTGTTTTTTGAAAATTCAACGGTGTGAGGATTGGGATTTTTTACGGATAATGCCTGAAACCAAGTCCCGTTTTCACCTTTCGGCTGGAGGCCAAGTTGTTGAAACCTGCCGGCGATATAATCACCTGCTTTGACTTCTCCCGGCGAGCCAAAAGTTCTTCCTTTTAGCTTATTAGATGCCAGAAAGGAAATATCGGACAGCATCTGCCGGTCATCTGTAGCCGTACTTTCCCATTTCAGGGTGCTGCAGGAAAAAATGAAGAGGGCGCTTAAAAGAATAAATCCGGCTCTGAGTATCCGGCTATTAGGTATTATTTTCATCTGAAGAGGTATTAAGGCAAGGCCATCAAGAGCCTATATTTGTGGGACTAAAGTACAACGGATGAACCAATTCCTTTTTATAGCCTGTCTATGCATTGCCGGAATT
Organism: Saprospiraceae bacterium; assembly: GCA_040004485.1. Classification (GTDB taxonomy): domain Bacteria; phylum Bacteroidota; class Bacteroidia; order Chitinophagales; family Saprospiraceae; genus Opimibacter. Next base: position 203 of record JBDUAU010000675.1, on the reverse strand, counting down.
GTTTCCTGCAAGCCAAAACCTAAATCAGCCTCAGAAAACACTATTTCTACCGCAGCGATAGATACTATCCATTATGACCAGGAAAAACATCTGGCCAATGTACATCAGCTCACTTTCGGAGGAGACAATGCAGAAGCTTATTGGAGCTTTGATAGTAAAAAACTGACTTTTCAGGCTACACGAAAAGCATGGAATACCTCGTG
>JBDUAU010000218.1:0-5646 GCA_040004485.1 Saprospiraceae bacterium | reverse complement strand
ACTTGTTTGATAAGCGTTACCAGTTCTTCCATGCTCATTGCCGGTGTTTGCTCTTCGCTGCCGGCCATGCTGTAAATTTTGGTTGTATCATCTATCGTACCATCCAGATCATCAACTCCGAAACTCATGGCTACCTGGGCCATTGATCTTCCAAGCATCGGCCAATACGCTTTGATATGTGGAAAATTGTCAAGATAGATACGGCTCACCGCATAATTTTTCAGGTCCTCAATCACAGTTGATTCTTCAAGATTAGACATTTGATTATCCTTGTTCCTGAATTTCAACGGAATGAACGTCTGGAATCCACCGGTATGGTCCTGAAGATCGCGAAGACGTCGCATGTGATCTACACGATGCCAGTATTTTTCAATGTGGCCATATAAAATCGTAGCATTCGATTTCATCCCTAACTCATGCCATATTTCATGGATGCGCAACCACTGATCTGCATTACATTTATCTGCCGCAATCTGTTCCCTGATCTCCGGATGAAATATTTCAGCGCCACCACCAGGTATGCTATCAACACCTGATTCCAGAATTCTTTTCATCCCTTCCTCATATGTCACTTTCGCCTTTTTGAAAATATAATGATACTCGACCGGAGTCAATGCTTTGACATGCAGATCAGGACGATGGTCTTTTATTTTTCTGAAAAGCGTACAATAGAAATCAAGATCATACTGAGGCATCACACCTCCTACAATGTGTACTTCTGTCACAGGCTGACCATCATATTTTTTAACGATATCCAACATCTCCTCCATCGAATACTCCCATCCTTCACCACGGTGTTTGATCAGTCTCGAATACGAACAAAACTTACAATCGTAAATACAGACATTTGTCGGTTCGATATGGAAATTGCGGTTAAAGAAAGTCTTGTTGCCATTTAACCTTGTGCGGACGGTATCTGCCAGTACGCTGAGAAATGGTAACGGGGCCTCTTCAAAAAGTTGCAATGCATCTTCATCAGAGATTCTGATTCCCTGCATCACTTTATCCCGGATAGCGATAAGGCCGGGAGACAGGGAGTCATCCTGAATCAGTCCTGCATAATCATTTTCGATATTGCTCAAATGCGGCATTGTGGTCACAAGTATTTTATGATTTCCTTCGCCTTATCCTGGTCAGAAGGAAGATGAGAAAGAATTGACACGCGTTCGGCATATTGGGTTGAAGAAAACTCCAGAGGCCAGAGTTTTTTTAAGAGAGAACCCAAATTTTGAACGAGAGGGTAAATATGCAACGCTTTATCCAGATAAGTATGTGTTAAGCTGTTTTCATTAGCTGCAATAAATCTTCCCTGATATAACGCCGGAAAGATCTTCACTTTCATGCCCGCCGGATGCCTGCTGTGAATGATGATAACCTGGGCATCACGGATCAATTCTGACATTCGATCACTTGAAACATCAATCTCACGCTGAATGTTGGGATATTTCATCAGTTTTTGTTCAAAACCCTGATCTCCCGATCTTCCGGCTACAACCATTGGGTAATGATCATCCTGTGGAATGTATTTAAGCACCTCCATTAGGGATTTCTGATTCATTTCAACGGAAAGATCTCCCTGGTAAAGAAGGTACTTCCCCCGTCCTGAGGGAACATTTATGGTCTCAAAACCATGAAAAACAGGCAAAAAAACACAATTACTTCCTTTCACATCAAACCACACCTTATCCTCCATTGAAATGGCAAAGACAGTGTTAAATGAACTGGCTTTATTGTTTTCATATCGCTCCAGAGCCAAGGCTTCACGCTGAAAATACAAAAAAGCGAAACGCTGACTATCCCTGGCCAGCCCTCCATAATACTGATGTTCGATGTTGTGCGCCCGCAATAATAACTTCCTGTCTTTCAAGTCCTCCATATACCCTGTCGAATGAATCCCTTCAAACAGGATGGGGGCTTTATCTTTTTTTAATCTTGCCAGGAGCATTGGATTTCTTCGTGAAGCCACGATATATGGCTGCCCGGGTAACAGGATTGCCGGCCATGCAATTCGCGGATAATAGTTGACCTCATCGACAACTTCTCTGATTGCATCATGGGGTTTTAACGAACCATAAACAAAACAATGAAGTTTAATTTTCAGGCCTTGCTGATGAAGAGCCCTGACCCTGTTCCAAACATCGATCGCTCCGCCATAATTGGCGGGAAAAGGGACCCCGAAGGAGACGATATGCAGATCGGGTTTTGCACCTAAATCCCCTAAAGGGGACTTGCTAACATCCATTACAAATGATTATAATTGATCCATTGCCTGTTGTCTCTTGTTCTTTCACCGCTAATTACGCAGAAATTATTTTGAATAAATTTTCGCCAATTAATTTCGTTTTGCTCCTTGCTTATTTTTCTTTGGCTGTTGTCTATTGCCTGTTGCTCATTGTCTATTGCTTACGGCTCCTGGATTGGAACGTGTTTCATAATTCCCAAGGTATACCCTGATTGCAAAAATAATCTTACCTTTCTCATACCCGGCATTTCGGGATGATCCTATAGCATAAAGGTTGAATCAATACAGGGCTGAATGAATAAGCGGAGCAGCTAAACTGAAAGAAACTATCAACTTTTCGGTGTTTGTCCGGCTTATTTGGTCCTTGCTTCATCTTAAGTACCTTTTATTCAAGTTATTTTTTAGGAAATGTTTTCTGCTTTATTCAAGGAAAGCATGACCAATATTCAAAATACGCATACCCCTTGCTCCTGATATCCAATTTAAAAATATTTATGCCTTGCCTGATCGGTAGAAATACATATTTTTCAAGCACTAACTCAACTCCTGCATGACAAGAATGATGAAATCCAGCCTCATAGTATGTGTCCTCCTTTTCTTATGCTTTCATCATATGAATGCTCAGGAAGTCCTTCGCGGGGAGGTGATAGATAAGAGTACAGGTGAGGCAATGATCGGAGCAAATGTCATCGTATCCGGAACTTCAACAGGTACATCAACAGAGTGGGATGGTTCTTTTCAAATCAAAGTCAATCAGATCCCGGTAACCCTTGAGTTTGTTCTGACCGGATACCAAACCATGACATTCGTGGTCACTGATCCAAAAGAAAAAATAAAGATTGAACTGGAGTCATCTCCCATTCTTTTCGAAACCATCAATGTGGTCGGTAGCAGGATCTCTGACAAGCGGAGAGAATCTCCACTCACCATTGAATCTATTGACCTGCTGGCAATAAAACAAACGACATCCAATGATTTCTATGAAGGGCTTGGATCGCTGAAAGGAGTAGATCTTACCACAGCCAGCATGGGCTTTACCGTCATCAATACAAGAGGTTTCAATAGTACCAGTCCCGTCCGTTCACTTCAGATCATCGATGGAGTAGACAACCAATCACCGGGACTTAATTTCTCGCTTGGAAATTTTCTTGGTGCTCCTGAACTGGATGTACTCAAGGTAGACCTGATACAGGGAGCAAGTTCAGCTTTTTATGGCCCGAATGCATTCAATGGCGTGATTGACATCGAGACCAAAGACCCTTTCTTACATCCTGGTTTTTCAGCAGATTTCAAGGTCGGTGAAAGAGATCTTTTTAAAGGCGAAATGCGTTTTGCAAAAGTTTTTAAAAACTCCAAAGGCCAGGACAGATTTGCTTTCAAAATCAATGGTGCCTATATGCGGGCCCATGATTGGGAAGCTACAAATCTTGCGCCTACATCACAATCTTCAACTGATGAAACAAATCCCGGAGGATATGATGCTGTCAATGTGTATGGTGATGAGCAAGTACCCGGCCAGGCATTCACCGGTAGCATCGAACGTATTGATTATCCGGGACTGTTAAACTTTAACAGGCGAGGTTATGCTGAAACCGATCTTGTGAATTACAATACAGAGAACTATAAAGGAAATGTAGGTTTGTTTTATAAAATCACTCCGGATATACAGATCAATGGAGGCTATAATTTTGGTTCGGGCACCACAGTTTATCAGGGTGAAAACAGGTTCAGGCTTGATGATATCTTTTTCTGGCAGGGAAAACTGGAGATAAAACAGGATAAAAAATTCTTCCTGAGAGCTTACATCACCCAGGAAGATGCAGGTAAAACTTTTGACGCGTACGCTACGGCTCTACGTTTACAATCCGCTGCTAAATTGGTTGATGACTGGAACACAGATTACATCCAATACTGGCAGACGTATAATAAAAATCAGGTAAAAAAACTTGAAGGCTATCCTTCCGGTTTCCCCTTCAATTTTGCCCAGCAGGAAAAAGTGCTAAAAGACAGTATTGCATTGCTGACGATGTTGCACGCCCAGGCGCAGATCTATGCTAATAAAAAATCTCCTAATAAACCAAACTTGCCATTCTTTGAGCCGGGCACTGCACGTTTCGATTCTGTATTTAATATCATCACCCACAATCTTTCAAATGATCCTCAAAATCCAGGCACAAGATTTTATGATAAATCAGGACTTGTACATATTCAGGGTGAATACCATATTGAATCACGATTTGCCGATTATACATTAGGTGGTAATTACAGACAATACAACCCGGATTCAAGAGGGACTATTTTCAGTGATACCATGGGCGTGAAAATCACTAATCGTGAATTTGGTTTTTATGGAGGCATCGACAAGAAACTTATTCCTACAAAACTCAAACTAAATGCAACAGTCCGGTTGGACAAGAATGAGAATTTTGATATGGTGCTATCCCCTGCTGCTTCATTTGTATACACTCCCAATTTCAATAATACTTTTCGGCTTTCCTTTTCTTCAGCAGTGCGCAACCCAACACTTTCTGATCAATACCTCAATCTCGATGTCGGCAGAGCACAACTCCTTGGGAATATTACAGGGTATAAAGATCTGATTACACCCGCCTCATTTATTGATTATCTCAATACCCTCGACAGGGACACACTTGATTATTTTGATGAACCTGCGATCCAACCTGAAAAAGTAAAATCTATAGAAGTGGGTTATCGCACCATGCTTTTTCAAAAACTTTATCTGGATGCGGGGTACTATTATAGTTGGTATAAAGATTTTATTGGCTACAAAATAGGTATCCGCTCAGGTTTCAATGCTTTTAATTTCCCCGTTGGTACCCGGGTTTACCGCGTGGCTTCGAATGCACAGACGCAGGTGACCACCCAGGGCTTTAGCATAGGCGGCAATTATTTCTTAGGGACATATTATAGTCTTTCAGGAAATTATTCATGGAACGTCCTCAATAAAAAAGGTACAGAAGATCCTATCATTCCCGCATTTAATACACCGGAAAATAAATTTAACGTGGGCCTTTCAGGCCAGCATATTCCAATCAATATATTTGGCAGCCAGGTAAAGAATGTTGGTTTCAACATCAATTACAAATGGATTGAAGGATTCCTTTTCGAAGGCTCACCACAGTTTACAGGCGAGATACCCACCTATGATTTGTTTGATGCGCAGGTCAATTGGACAGCTGAGCGATTAGGATTAACGATAAAAGTGGGCGCATCAAATTTGCTTGATAAAAAACAATGAGAAAACAGGTGGTTATGTCTGGATTAAAAATAGTTCATATAAATTAACATATATCCAAGCGTATATTGTATTTAGATATATAATAATAGATTGAGACTTCAAGAAGTCACTTGCTAATAGGTGCGCTTGATTTAGTGGGAGTATA
>JBDUAU010000166.1:0-5656 GCA_040004485.1 Saprospiraceae bacterium | reverse complement strand
GGATGGTGCAATCTCACGGTTATCACTTCAGGAGCGATAGCGGCTTTGTGCCTGGCTTTTGCGCGCTATTTTTCCATCATATTTCATTTTGGATCAGGATTTAATATACCGATTGCATTAAGTGCATTACTTATTGTCACCATGATCAACATGCTGGGTGCAAAGCTTTCTGCTATGTTTGCTAGTACACTCACCGTAATGAAGGTGTTGGGTATCGGGATCATTGTTGTTATATGTTTTTCATATGGCAGTCATCTTTTATCCAATCTTCATACAGTAGATGAGGGATCTGTGAAGATTTCCTTTGGAATAGCACTTGTAGGCGTATTGTGGTCCTATGGAGGATGGCATCATGCATCCTATTTAGGTGGTGAGGTACATAATGCACAAAAGGTATTACCAAAAGCAATGTTGTCCGGAGCCATCATTATTACCATGGCCTATATTTCTGTAAATGCAGCTTACCTTTCTGTCATGACAACTCATGAGATCGCTTTGTCATCTGCGGTAGCTTCTGATGCGTTGAGCAGGGTAACGGTAGTCGGTGGAATATTGGTGGCCGTGCTGATTGGATTTTCAACATTCGGCACTGCAGGGATCTACACATTATCGGCGCCAAGGATTTATTTCAAGATGGGGGAAGACAGGACTTTTTTTTCATGGTTATCCGATCTTCATCCAAAATTCGGTACACCGTTGAAAGCCATAGTACTGCAAAGTTCCTGGGCTGCAGTATTGATGATCTTTTGGGGAACATTTGAGAGCCTGACAACCTACGTTGTATTTATGGACTGGATCTTTATGACAATGGCTGCAATAGGGCTGTTTATATTCCGCAAAAGAGAACCGGACACAGATACTACAAAATATAAAGTGCCATTGTATCCGGTAGTGCCGATGATTTTTATCAGCATATCGACATGGTTTTTAATCAGTACGATAATGGGAAGACCTTTTCAGGCCGTTGCAGGTTTAATCCTGATGGGTATCGGATTGCCTGTTTATTTTTATTTCAAAAGACAAAACAGTGTATTATCCTGATTTTTCTTTTACCCGATCTTATTTCCTGAAAAAATTAAATTGTATCTCTCGTTTCTGTTGGTGGCATTTTATCGGAAGGGATGGGAGGATTACATCCTTTTTGCAAGAAATAAAATAAGCCGAGAGCAGCCAGAAGTAATACAATCCAGGGAAGAAATTTTGACATGCCTGTTGGAGATTTGTAACTCATCATATCTGAGTTGGCAACTGATGAAGCGGGATCAGAAGAAGAAATGACGTCAGAAAGTAAATTACTTATACCGGCCGGGGTACCTTGTTTTACAGAATCATGTTGCGCCAGAAGCAAGTCTTTAACAGCGGAAGCGCTCAAAGAATTTTCCCTTACTATACGTCCAAAAAATCCAAAAACCAATGGCGCAACTATCTTTAATAATGAACTGGCAGATGAAGTCTTTAATCCACCTGCCGCTGATATTGAATCCACCAATGGAGAAATTTGATTTCCAAAAAGATAATTTAACACACCAGACCCTTTCGCCATTAATTCATCATTACCTGAAGCATTAAAAGAAGCTTCAATCAGGTCATTGTTTGAAATATATCCAAGCAAACTTCCTGCGCCCTGATCGGTATTACCTTTAGTGATCATTGTACCTATTATCGTTGGTACGATGGCATCAACAGAAGCTGAAATGCTTTGAGCAGATTCACCAAAGAGCCCACTACATTCCCGGACAAGCATGTCACCAAATGAGTTTTTGAAAAGGTCTGTCAGATTGCTTGCCATATTCAGGATCAGGTCAGTTAAGTGGTCAAAAAGCCATAGTTGTTGCTCAAATGTAATGAAATAGACAGGTTTAATTGACACGAAGCATCCTGTAGACCGAACTCCAGGAATCGCAATATAAATTTTTAGTTTCCGTCATATTCTAAACTTCCTTATTTTTAAGTATTATTTTTTCGCCAGTTATGAATACCAGGTTCCCCGGAATTGAAAAACTCTATCAACGGGTATTAGACGAAGTTCGGACGGATGAAGAAAAGTGTGTGTATTTTTTAAAAATATACAATGATCTCATCGCGAGTTTGACTGATGCTTCGGCACTTCATTTCAACACCCTGTTTGCACGTGTTAGTTATATAACATCACGATATCAACTGACGAAGGCATGGTCATATGCTTTGCAGATTCCGAGAAGGGAATTAAAGCAACGGCAGATGTCAGACCACGAACTTCTCCCTATTCTAAAAGCTACCATCGAATACCTGATAGCGATAAGCAAAACTGAATCAGCGGAATCACCGGGTAAGAACTCAATCATTTTTCCTGCTTTACCTAAGTTGCCACCAGCGAGACGTCCCGGGAGATTTAAAAAGAAATTTGCAAGAGTAGTAGCAGTGGAATGGGATAAAGCGAACAAATTACTTTCGATCCTTGACGAAGAAGAGCCGGACAAAACATGTGTACTTCACTATTGTGTGGAGGGCGTGAATGATATTTATTCCGACACTTTGGAATTAGCCATCGGAGAGATCGGGCTACCGATCGTATTGGGACTTACGGATATAGATTGTACAGAAGAAAATCAATATATCCCGGGCTATATCGTGATCATGCCTGACCTCTTGATAGATGTGACATCTATTGCCGGTGCATGGTCTGACGGACCTGATCCGCTGGCTGTCAATATTATTGATTTATTTCTGCCTTCAGAAACAACAGAAGCTATAATGATCGGACAGGTTGCGAATTATTTTCTTGATGAATTGATCAGGGATACGGAATCAACCTATGCAGATTTGTTTACGCGTTCATTCAAAATTTATCCGATCGAATTTGTTCAGATGACGGATGCGAAGGTGAAGAATATGTACAACCGGATGCAATCTCATTTTGATAACATCATACAGGTCATCGCAGACCGCTTTCCTGTGTTGGGAATTGAAAGACAAAATTGTGTCATCGAACCGAGTTATTTCAGTCCACAATACGGGATTAAAGGACGACTTGATCTTTACTTTCATCACGAAAATGATCTTGGAGCCTCAATCATTGAGCTCAAAAGTGGTAAACCATTTAAACCAAATAGTTATGGCCTCAGCAGTTCGAATTATCATCAGACACTTCTTTATGAACTTCTCATCAAGTCCGTGCATGGTCCAAAGCATCACCGGGCTAATTTTATTTTGTATTCTTCTGTAACTGAAAATCCACTTCGATTTGCTGTCTCTGTAGAGTCCCTGCAAAAGGAAACAATTCATAACCGGAATGAATTAGTGCTATTGCAATTCAGAATGCTGCAATTAGATAAAGAAGGGAGCAGAGATATTTTTGAAGAAATCGATACATCCCGTTATGAGGCGCTGAAGGGATTTATTCAAAAAAATATAAAGACATGGCATGATGTGTATTCTGGGCTCTCTCCGGGTGAAAAAAATTATTTCAAAGCCTTTACAAGTTTTATCACGAGAGAACATATGCTAGCGCGTATTGGAAGTGACAATGGTGAAGGCACGGGCGGGCTAGCCGGTTTATGGCTTGATAAAATTGAAACAAAAGAAGAACGATACCAGATATTGCGGGGACTCATACTGATCAGTGTAGATCAGTCTGCGAATCATACTATAATAACTTTTTCAAGAGGCGAACAAACAAATCCGCTTGCCAATTTCAGGGCAGGTGATATCGCAGTGATGTATCCATTTGATCCATCGGGTAAAACGGATCCTACAAAATATCAGCTACATCGGGCGAATGTATTATCTGTGAATGCAAAAGAAGTGGTGATAAAACTTCGCAACCTTCAGATCCATACCCGACAAATTGAAAATATTAAATACTGGAACCTTGAGCATGATCTTCTGGATAGTAGTTTCAGATCCTTGTATCAATCTCTGTGGCTATTTATTTCCTCTGATGTCACTGTGCGACAACGCATTTTTGGTTTGCTCAGACCACCTGATATCAAAGAGAAAAATCAATGGCTTGTTCCCGGTGGTCTGACTCCAACGCAAATCGATTTGTTTAAGGAAGCATTGGATGCAGGCCCACTATATCTCCTGTGGGGACCTCCGGGCACTGGTAAGACAAGCAGGATGCTGAAGAGTTGGGTTTGGCATTATTTTTTTCATACAAAGGACAGGATTGCATTATTAGCCTATACGAATAAAGCGGTGGATGAGATATGTGATGCATTGTATGATTTAGGAGATGAAGTGATTACCCATTTCATCCGAATAGGATCACAGGCAGCAACTGGTGAACGATATCGTGACCGACTTCTTGATCTCGTCATTGAGCCCATGGTAAAACGGAGTGAGATTAAAAACCTTCTTGATGGAACAAGGATTTTTGTGGCTACTATTGCTTCCATTCAGAGTAAAAATGAAATATTCAAATTAGTGGATTTTGATGTTGCGATTATCGATGAGGCTTCTCAGATATTAGAACCTACAATGGTTGGCTTATTGACCCGTTTTAATAAAACGATATTGATCGGCGACCATATGCAACTTCCTGCTGTATCGACACAATCAACTCATCTGAGTGCCATTCCACCGGGACAGGAATGGGCAAAACGAATCGGGCTCACTGACAAAGGAATGTCTTACTTCGAAAGGATATACAGATTATATTCTGCAAAAGGGTGGAATCATATGATCGGTATTCTGCACGAACAAGGCAGGATGCATGCAGACATTCAGGCATTTGCAAATATCCATGTGTACAATCACCAACTACATTGTATTGATCCGGTGAAACAGGAAGCAACATTATCTTCCATAACCGGTCATGAGACTAATCCATTGTTCAATGATCGAATTATTTATTTTCCTACAACAACTACTTTAGCAGAAACATATCTTAAGACAAATCAGCATGAAGCCCGTATTACAATTGAGCTAATAAGTAAGTGGCAAAATTTAATGAAGGAAAGAAAATTAGATTGGTCAATAGGTGTGATTACTCCATTCAGAGCACAGATTGCTTCCATTCTTCATTTAGCACATCAATCGAGTCTGAATATGAAAAATGTCACCGTGGATACTGTCGAAAGATATCAGGGTGGGGCTCGTGATATCATCATCATGTCCTGTGCAGTGAATAATCCTCAGAATCTTACCCGCATCATGTCTTTAAATGCGGAAGGAATAGATAGAAAACTGAATGTTGCAATGACTAGAGCGAGACAACAATTTATTCTACTGGGTAATGAGTCCATATTGCTGACAGAACATGCATACAGGGCATTGATAGGAATGTCCATGATTCATTCGGACAACATGACAGTGTAATTAATACCCGGCTGCATGATCTTCACTTCTGTGATCAGCAGCGCCATGCAGGATTCCATTATCATCAACTATGATTGCTTCAATTAAACCAAGTGCTTCCAGGGACTTCAATGTATAGCCCATTTGGGACAGTGATTCGATTAACTCCGGAGAGAAAGCATCTTTTTCATACATTATTTCATCCGGTAGCCATTGATGGTGAAATCTTGATGACTGCACCGCGTCGTCAATGTTCATTCCATATGCGGCTGCATTCAAGATAACCTGAAGGACACTTGATATAATGGTAGAACCTCCTGGTGTACCCAGTACCATCCACAATTTTCCATTCTTTAAAACGATGGTGGGTGTCATAGAA
>JBDUAU010000106.1:0-5670 GCA_040004485.1 Saprospiraceae bacterium | reverse complement strand
AGATTGATTGATTCTACTTCATTGCCGCTTCCAAACACCCATTGCGAAGGATCAACTCCACCTGGTAAATAGTGGGGAAGTCCCGAATAAATACACTTTACCGAATCATTTTGAATAAATATTCTGGCATACAACGTATCCTTAGCCTGGGCGAAAGTGAGTAATTGGTTTGGCGTAAACTCATTTCGGATTGCATCTGCAAGCGGTTCGCCTTCAAGACCAGGAAATAATTGAGCACGTACACTTTGGCTGGAAAGCAATATCAGGATAAAAACAAGCCCTGAAAAACTCGTCATTTTCATTTTTTTGTAAACTCTTATGTAGATCATGTTTTCGTCCGGGACTGATAAGAAATAGGGAACAAAGTTAATTTGATTTTCCATTGAATACTAAATCCGGATCTGTGACCAAATCCGGATTTATTATTGTCAATCTTTGAATCACCTTCAGAAACTGAAATCAATATATGATCTTCTGTGTAATTGAGTAGTGATGGTTCTTGATTTTTTACCTAATGGCGTATCAACCCATACTGTATAAGCAGCGGGCTCAAGGTATTCTATCAAAGCAGCACCTTCTGTATTAGTTTTTATATTCAAAAGCGGTGTTCCTAAAGCATCTGTTTCGTTTTGCTCGCCCGAATACAATTCCACTTTTGCATTTGCAATAGAAGATAATGTTTCAGTTCCTGAGTTGCCACAACTAAATTCGCATTGGTCAGTCCAGTGCAAATACGTAACACTTACCATAATTTCAGATTTGTTCGGCTGAACAATGGCATTTGTATTTTGGTCCAAAGAATCTTTAGAACAGGACGTCATGCCAAAAACAGCCAGACAGAACAGGAGCAGGTTTTTCATTACCAGGAAGGTTGAAAGTTCTACTAAATATAACAAATTTAGAATCCAGACTAACTTTCAGTGAGAATTCGTTTTTGGAAATTGTCAAGTAATATTATCCCCTCACTTTGAAATCAACGGTGATTGTGCCACACTGTTCTTCGATTTCACTCATTGTAAATTTAAATTGTAACGCTGCTTTACGGGCGATATCCTTTAACTCTGAATCTGTGGTTGTTGATCCTTTCTGAGTATAGTCAGCCTTAATGACTTTACCGGTTTTATCCACGCACACATTGATCACCACAAGACCGGTTTTCTGGCTTCGATCATTGATCTGAGGTTCATGCAGGACACCCCGTTTACCTAATCCTCCTCCCACTCTCCCACTGCCTTTACTGATTCCTTCGAGAGCGCTTGCATTCGGATCACCATTTGGATCGCCCTGGCTACCAGGTTTACCTGTGTTACCCTTTCCATTTCCTCCCAGCAGATCACCATAAGATTTTTTGGTTTTATTGTACTCTTCCTGTTTTTTTACTTCTTCTGCTGCTTTCCGTTGAGCCTCTGCCTGAGCCTGCTTTTTCGCTTCTGCTTCTTTTACAAGAACTGCATTTTGTTCGTTGGTCGTAACGACTTTACTGGAAACTTGTTTTTCAGGTTTCCTTGTTGTCATTTCCTGCACTGCTTCTGCAGGTTGAGATTGATTTTCCGGTTTCGGTTGTTCTGCATTCATGGCGGGAGCTAGATCTCCCTGGCCTTCATCAGGCAATCCAAGACTTACGATCAGTCCTTCTTCGACAGGAGGTGGAATATGAATAGCGATCATCGGAAGGAACAACAGGGCAACCAAAAGAATGTGAATGACTAAACTCACGATCCACCCTTTACCCTGAGTGGTTTGTTCTCCATGACCGATGAAAGATGCTGAGTTCACCATCCTGAATTGATTAATTATTAAAAAATAACGAAGGAGCAATACCTACACGTGCACCAGGGAAGCAAAATTAGGAGATAATTGTCATATTATTTAATTTTTTAATGTGTATTTTAGGATTGATTTCTCCCTTGTTCTCCTCATCTGTGGCATTACATTGTTTCGAAGGATCACCTACCCACCGTCTTTCAGTCTGACTTTCTTTCTCTCTGCTTATCTTACAGGCATAAGTAATCATATGATTTGGACATGAGGATTATTAATAAAATAACCGTACTCGGATCGGGTGTTATGGGTGCCGGTATCGCTGCCCATTTTGCGAATGCAGGTTACCAGGTGCAGATGCTCGATCTTCCAACGAAGGAAGAAGGCAAAAATCGGAATTTGATAGCGGAACAGGCATTAGCCGCGGCGATTAAACAAAAACCCGCACCTTTTTATCATACCGATTTTATACAACGCATCACTACGGGCAACTTTGATGATGATCTGCCATCCATCAAAGAGGCTGACTGGATCATCGAAGTGATCGTCGAAAAATTAGAAATTAAGAAAGCGCTTTTTGAAAAAGTAGATCAGTACCGGAGTCCGGATTCGATCGTCAGTTCCAATACCTCTGGTATCCCGATACATTCTATTGCAGAAGGAAGAAGTGAGAGTTTCAGAAAGCATTTTTTGGGAACCCATTTTTTTAATCCTCCTCGTTATCTCCGGCTACTTGAGATCATTCCAACAACGGATACAGATCCTCAGCTAGTGCGTTTCCTGATGGATTTCGGAGATCGATTCCTTGGCAAGCAAACTGTCTTATGCAAGGATACACCTGCATTCATTGCTAACCGGGTAGGTGTATATAGCATGGCAAAAATATTTCAGCTCACTGAACAATTGGGTTTGCCAATTAGCATTGTTGACAAACTGACTGGCCCTGCTATAGGCCGGCCTAATACTGGTACGTTCAGATTAGCTGACCTGGTAGGTCATGATACCGGGGTAAAAGTCATGCAGGGTATACAACAAAATTGTCCTGATGATGAACAAGCCGGAGCTTTCAATGTGCCAGCTTATATGAATTTTCTTTTGGAGAATAAATTCCTTGGCAATAAAACAGGACAAGGTTTTTATAAAAAGGGTGAAGGTAAAGATGAGAAGGGAGGCAATATATTTTTATCCCTCAATCTTAAAACGCTACAATATGAAAATGATCCGCGCATGGATCTTCCTTCTTTAGGTTTATCAAAACAAATAGACGATGTTGAAAAGCGTATCAGGGCCCTTTATAATTCAACTGATATAGGCGGGCAATTGGTGAAGCAACATCTTATTGGCCTTTTTTCATACGTAAGTAATCGTATTCCTGAAATTGCAGATGGTCTGAATAGTATCGACGATGCGTTGAAAGCAGGATTTGCCTGGTCTTATGGCCCTTTTGAATATTGGGACATCATAGGTGTTAAGCAAGGTGTCGATGATGCTAAAACTGCCGGACTTTCTATCAGTCCCTGGATAGAGAAAATGTTGTCTGATGGACATGACACATTTTATATGTACAAAGAAGGGAAGCAGTTAGTATATGATTACAAAACAGCAGATTATGTGCCGCTCAGTGGAAATGATAATCGAATAAACTTAACTGTTCTAAAAGGAAAAACCCCGGTTTATAAAAATGATGAAGCTATACTCCACGATATTGGAGACGGTGTACTCTGCTTTGAATTTAAAAGCAAAGCAAATGTTATAGGAGAAGGTATCCTTAGAGGATTGAACGAATCCATACGCATTGCGGAAGAAGAATCCTGGAAAGGGCTCGTCATCGGAAACCAGGCAACTAATTTTTCGGTTGGTGCCAACCTCATGCTGATAGGTATGATGGCATTTCAGGAAGAATGGGATGAACTGGACAGTGCGGTCAATTATTTTCAGCAAACTTCCATGCGATGCAGGTACTCTTCAGTGCCTGTTGTAGCAGCGACACAAGGATATGTATTCGGAGGAGGTTGCGAAATATCAATGCATTGTGATTCTGTTGCCGCTGCTGCGGAATCTTACATTGGTCTTGTGGAAGCCGGCGTAGGACTTATTCCAGGCGGTGGCGGGACTAAAGAATTTGCAGTGAGGCTTGCAGATTCATTTGATCCGGGTGATGTTCAGATCCCTTCATTGATAGAAAGATGTAAAAACATAGCGACTGCGTCTGTTGGCACATCCGCATATGAAGCATTTGACCTGGGATACCTGATCAAAAGCAGGGATGAAATCGTCGTAAACGCTTCAAATAATATCACAGAAGCAAAAAACAAAGTACTTGAATTAAGTCCGGGATATGTCATGCCCTTGAAAAGAAAAGATATCCTGGTCTTAGGCCGTCAGGGACTCGCTTCACTTTACAGTTTTGCCAATGAATTTCGTCTTGCAGGTTATGGATCCGAACATGATATCAAAATAGTGCAGAGACTGGCATGGGTATTATGCGGCGGCGATCTGACCGGCGCGCAACTTGTAACAGAACAATATTTACTTGATCTCGAAAGAGAAGCTTTTTTGTCATTATGTGGTGAACAAAAAACACAGGAACGCATTCAATATATGCTGGAGAAAAATAAACCACTAAGGAATTAATGCTTCGACCTGCTGCACACATCCTTGGGCTACAGCTCAGCAACCGGCGAAAGCGAAGGCGAAGGATGTTATTTGGCAATAGGCAATGTGCAATAGGCAATAGGCAATAGGCAATGCTTCGACCAGCTAAACTCAACCTCATGCTACAGCAACCGTAAGCAAAAGGCAATTAGCAAAAGGCAATAATTATTAGCAAAAGTCAATATGCAATTAGTAAAATAATAAAACAGAATTAAGATATAAATCGAAAATTCAAATGGCGTATATAGTTAAAGCATTCAGATCTGCGGTTGGAAAAGCTGGCCGTGGGGGATTCAGTCATTATAGATCAGATGATCTCGCTGTAGATGTCATCAGATATCTTATGGAACAGGTTCCACAACTTGATCCGAAACTTATTGATGATGTTATCGTTGGATGTGCAAATCCTGAAGGTGAACAGGGATTGCAAATAGGCAGACAAATATCGATGCGTGCTCTTGGTCATGATGCACCTGGCATGACGATCAACCGGTATTGTGCTTCAGGGCTGGAATCCATTTCCATCGCTACTGCAAAAATCAAAGCCGGGATGGGAAGATGCTACATCGCAGGTGGAACGGAATCGATGAGCATGATTCCTATGACAGGATACAAATTCGCACCAAGTTATAAAGTAGCTTCCACTACGCCGGATTATCTCGTCAGCATGGGAGCAACGGCAGAGGCTGTTGCCGGAAAATATGGGATAAACCGAGATGATGCTGATGCCTTCGCATATCGTTCTCATTCCCAGGCTGCAAAAGCGATTGACAATGGTTTTTTCAAAGATGAAATTGTATCCATCAATGTAGAAAATGTCCTTTTTAAAGACGGTAAAAAAGTCAGCTCGATATCGGTCGTAAATACAGATGAGGGAGTACGTCGTGATACGTCTATTGAAGCTCTTTCAAAATTAAAACCTGCTTTCAAATTGGGTGGAGTTGTCACTGCAGGTAATTCGTCTCAAACTTCTGATGGTGCAGCTTTTGTATTGGTGATGAGTGAAGATCTTGTAAAAGAACTTAACCTGATACCCATCGCACGGTTAGTATCATGTAGTGTTGCAGGTGTAGATCCATTATACATGGGTATTGGACCTTGTGCTGCTATTCCAAAAGCTTTAAAACAGGCAGGTCTTCGTCTCCATGATATTGACCTTATTGAATTGAATGAAGCTTTTGCGGCACAGTCCCTTGCTGTCATTCGCCAGGCCGGCCTTGATCCCGAAATTGTAAATGTCAATGGCGGCGCTAT
>JBDUAU010000130.1:0-5678 GCA_040004485.1 Saprospiraceae bacterium | reverse complement strand
TTATTTGTCACAAACTTGAGCCTCGGCAGACGGTACAAAAGTGGTTTTCTTCGCGTCTTCGTGTCTATTGATTTTTAATTGTCACAAAAGCACATATTTCGACTTGCTATACTCATCCTCGTTCTACAACAACCGACCGATAGGGAGAAAAAGACATTATAAGTAAAATGCTTGAACTTAGAAGCCAAACTAGTTAAGATTGGGCTGCTCAGGAAGTTGTGCCAGAACACTGAACAAATCGCCTTTGTGATGCATAACCTGGTTCCAAAGCCTCGTTGGTTTAGATTTAAACAGGTAATTGGCGTGCATTTCAGAAGGTATCCAGGATTTCAGGTCAAGTTCTTCATTCAATTGGCCGGTACCCCAGCCTGAATAGCCAACAAAAAAGCGGATATTCTCTTCTTTGACCAATTCCTGTGTTACCAAAAATTTTAATTTCTCAAATTCGCCTCCCCAATATACACCTGGCCCAATCTCTGTGCTTCCATCCAGTAGCATCCCTACATTGTGAATGTAGTGGATTGTATTTGTAGCCACCGGGCCGCCATAAAAAGCAAAAGATTCAATCTGCGGAAAGTCTTCTACTAATTCAGATATTTTAACCGTGAGAGGTTTGTTAATAATAAAGCCAACTGTACCTTCCTCGTCATTGTGGTCCGTCAACAGGACTACAGATCTTTTGAAATTAGGATCCTGCATGAAAGGTTCAGCGATCAAAATGCTACCGGTATGAACATCAAATTTCATCATTTATTCAAACGAAGTGATAATGGCTTCTTTGTGTATTTTCCGAACAAATCCTCCTAATACTTTGCTTCCAAATTCTACATATTCATTTATCCCTGCTGATCTCATGTTCTCAATTGTTGAAGTCCATAATACGGAAGATGTGAGTTGACCTATGAGCTTTGATTTTATTTCATATGGATCTTGTGAAGAAGTGGCGTCAACATTTTGATAGATTGGAACTGAAGGTTTTTTGAATTGCATAGTATTGACAGCCTGCGAAAATAACTCCACTGCCGGCTCCATCAATGGAGAATGGAACGCACCGCCTACAGACAGCATGATGGCCCGTTTTGCACCGGCTTTCTTGCAAGATTCTGCAGCAAGTTCTACAGCTATTGTTTCTCCGGATATCACGACCTGACCAGGACAGTTAAAATTAGCAGCCATGACAATACCCGGTGTTTCTTCACAAATCTGCCTGACGACATCATCATCAAGTCCAAGTATCGCAGCCATTGTACTTTCAGTCAATTCACATGCCATCTGCATCGCTCTGGCTCTTGCATCGACTAGTTTAAGTCCTGACTCAAAATCTAAAGCCTCTGCAGCTACAAGGGCTGTAATTTCTCCTAGGGAATGTCCGGCAACAGCAGTAGCTATATCATGCTCTTTGGATTTGTATGTTGCATAACTATACAGGAAAACTGCAGGTTGTGTGATCTCAGTTCTACGGAGTACTTCTTCTGCACCTTGAAACATGAGGTTTTTCAAGCCATAACCTAATATCTCATCTGCCTGATCAAAATAAACCCGAACCTCAGGATTAGTTTGGTACAATGCCGCACCCATACCTGAAAGCTGGGAACCCTGACCCGGAAAAATGAATGCTCTCTTCGTTGTCATTAACTAAGATCTGATGAAATCAAATGTAAGAACTCATTACGAGTCTCAACCTTATTAAACTGACCGGTAAATGCGGATGTCGTCGTAGTTGAATTTTGCTTTTGAACACCACGCATCATCATACACATATGTTTTGCTTCAATGACGACTGCGCATCCCAAAGGTTTGAGCGTTTCATCAATACATTGAAGTACTTCATGTGTTAACCTTTCCTGCACCTGTAGTCGTCTTGAAAAAATATCAACTACTCTGGGGATCTTACTGAGGCCAACAATTTTTCCGTTAGGGATATACGCGATGTGTGCTTTACCAAAAAACGGAAGCATATGATGCTCGCACATCGAATAGACTTCAATTCCTTTGACAATGACCATTTCACTGTATTCCTCTTCAAACATGGCGGACAACAAAATCCCGCTTGGATCAATGTTATACCCATTGGTGAGGTAGTGAAGGGCTTTTGCAGCACGCTCAGGAGTTTTGATCAAACCATTGCGATTTACATCTTCCCCTATTTGTGCAATAAGCTGGGCGTATGCGGACTGCATCACCTGAATTGATTCCTGAGCGCTATGCTCGTTCGATTTGTCTTTAGGCATTAATTATTAATGTATAAGTGGTCGAAAGATATACTATTTGGAGGCTGATTTAAAATCAAAAGATCACAAATCCCAGGTACTTTTTCTGCTGACAAATTATTTGATTAAGAATGGTTGAAAAACAATAGAGCTATAAGAAAGTTGACTATAAAACAAGTCTTTATTCTGATTAAGCTCACCCCCTATTCTATGTTGGACGATAGAAAGAGCAGGATCATCCATCAATGGCTTATCTCATCTATAAAAGCCCAATTTTACCAAGTACCTGTCTACCTTTGCAGATATGGTCAGATTGCTGAACCGAAATCTCCTCTTTCGCCTTATGCAGATATTGCAGAAGCCTTGGTTTTTGCATGTTCTTTTCTGGATACTGGTCTTCGGGATGATGCTGATGGCCGGCTCGACCAATAGCGGTTCGATGATGGAGATCACCCGAAAACTGATCAACCTGGCATTCTATATCCTTGTCGTGTATGTGAATCTCGGCTATCTGATACCCAGGTTCCTTAGCCAGAAGAATTTTATGACGTATTGTCTTCTTCTTCTGGCTATGGTTGCGGTTTTCACCCCAATCATGGTGCTTCTTCTTTACATCACTACTGCGGAAGTAGAACCAAGAGAATATTTAATCATGAATCAGCAATGGATCTTCCTATTGCTGTTCATGATCGCGGGCGGATCGACGGTCATTAAGATTATATCGGACTGGCAGCGGCATCAGCGTGATCGAAAGGATCTTGAGACACAACGGATGCAGTCTGAGATCAAATTCCTGAAGTCACAGATCAATCCACATTTCCTTTTTAATACACTGAATAGCCTCTATGCATTGACGCTCAAGAAATCGGATAAGGCACCAGAGATTGTGATCAAGCTATCTGAGATGATGCGGTATATGCTCTATGAATGCAATGAACGAAGAGTGCCATTGCAGAAAGAAGTGAATTATATTGAAAACTATCTGGCTATGGAAAAACTTAGACAGTCAGGGCATGCTGATATTCAATTTAAAGTCGAGGGCATGATCTCGGACCAGACCATTGCTCCATTGATCTTCATTCCATTTCTGGAGAATAGTTTTAAACATGGCATCAATCACCAGATCAGTGATGGCTATGTCCATGTCGTCATGAAAGTACTGGATGAAAAACTATTGCTGAGGATACTCAACAGCAAACCAAACCAGGCTGTAATTCCCTTTGAAAAACAAAATGGAGGGATCGGGCTGGCTAATGTTCGTCGAAGACTTAGCCTACTCTATCCAAATCAGTATAAATTAGACATTGAAGAGAGTGAGAAGGAGCATATTGTGGAGTTATCACTTGATTTGTCTAACTAACAGGTAAGTTTTAATTTATATCTCAGGGAATAACCTGTTAAAAAAAGACCACAGACCATGGACAATAGACCATACGGATTTCAGTTCGGCACATTTAGAAAAAACTCATACTCAAAAAAATATAAATTCTTAATCATCAATCCAAATTCTAAAATATAAAATCCAAACTATGAATACGCTTATTATTGATGATGAACCTCTTGCACTCGATGTGCTGGAAACATATATTTCTAAAGTTCCGGAATTGAATCTAGTGGCCAGGTGCTCTAATGCACTTGAGGCTAATGAATTGTTGCGTAAGCATCAGATAGATTTGATATTTCTGGATATACAGATGCCGCAGATGTCGGGGGTGGATCTAATCAAGGCGCTACCGAATCCTCCGCTTTTTATTTTCACTACGGCTTATAGCAATTACGCATTGGAGGGCTATGAGTTGAATGCGATTGATTACTTGTTGAAACCAATTTCATTGGACAGGTTTATGAAGGCGGTGAATAAGGCGCTTGAACAGTTTGAATTGAGACACCGTGAGGATGCCTCTGCAGAAGCTGCAGTCCATGGTATGGAAGGTGCAGATTTCTTTTTTGTGAAAGCAGATAAGAAGCTGGTCAAGATTAAGTATGATGAGATCCTATACATCGAAGGCCTGAAAGATTATGTCATCATTCGGTTAGAACAAGGACGTGTCGTCACACTTAAGACCATGAAGAGTCTTGAAGATAAATTGCCTGTAAGTAAGTTTAAACGGATACACAGATCCTATATCGTATCGATTGATAAGATTCATGCCGTAGATGGAACATCAGTAGATGTATTTGAAAAAGGCGCGATTAAACAACTTCCTATCGGCAAGAATTACAGGGATGAGATTCTCGAGATCGTCAATCGGAACAAACTGTAAATCCTGGAAGGAATAGGTATTCGTATTCTTCGTGAGACGTGAGTCGTGAGGCGTGAGATTGTATATGCTTAGCTTGGGGTTTGGTGCAAGCAATACTTAAAATATCGGGATTACAAATTCCCCTCGGTTGCTGAGCTGCGGTTGGTGAGCTGCAACAAGAGGATGCGAAATAGCTTGTCGAACCATAGTACAAGGTTGCGTAAGTGCAGGTCGAAGCACAGGGGTTAGGGTAAAAAACAAGTCGAAGCAAAGGAGCACGAGACAAAATTGTAACTTACCGTATCACCGAAAGCAATTGGGATATCAAGCCTTCAGTATGATTGACCTGGATATAATACATGCCTATCGAAAGGGAGCTTACATCGATCTGGTAGTGTTTCTGGTTGATATCATTATATGTCCTGATCACACGTCCCTGAGGGTCGATGATACTGATAGACTTGATGGCAGTCTTTCCGTTGATGTGCACATCTACTATATCCTTTGCAGGATTTGGATAGACCAGAAGGTTATATTTATTCTGATTGACATGATGAAGATCATAGGTCAGGATCACCTGGTCACCATCGATGTCATACATGGTCCCATCATTATCCATGGCAGTGCCACCGTCAAGCGTAATCGGGATATGAATTAAATCATTATCAGTTTTGAATCCTTCCAAATTATCTTCAACAATAAAAGTCGTAGTTGCAATAACTCCAAATCCACTTGCACCGTTTCCATTAGCTCTTGAAAATCCAGCGTCAATACGTCCATCCCATGGAATCTTACCAAGAGAAATGAAAGGCGAACCTTCTGCTAGCCAAGAATCTTGATGAAAATCAACTTGCACAGTGGAGGAATCAACAAAAGCAGGAGGCAAATTAATTGAAAACTTGGCTCCTTTCATATCAATGACCGGATGAGCTGCATTTCCAAAAACAATATCAAGAACCACTAAATCACCGGAGTCAAGTGAAAACTGAACAGGTACAATAGAAAACTGATATGGTAATTTTTGTTGTACATCTCTGACAACAACATCATGTGTCCTTAAATAATATTCACTGATAACATCAACATCAGCGCTGGTAACAGTTCCATCCCCATTTGCATCAAGATACTCTGTTGAATTACCGCTTTCATTTGATGGTGCCTAGTTTCGGCCACATGAAGTCCCTCGCTTCATGGATGATGAGTTGACAGAGTTGTGCGACCATTG
>JBDUAU010000263.1:0-1715 GCA_040004485.1 Saprospiraceae bacterium | reverse complement strand
TTCCTTTCGCAAGTTCTACATCGAAGCCTGTTCCATGATCAGCATTTTCCATTTTACTTGCTGTACCGATTGTATAGCCGGTAAATTGTTTTGTGATCGTCTCCTTTACTACTGCAGGAATTTCAGTGGTTTTGATGGAGGTGTCCGTTTTAAGCCAGCCCCCAGCAGGGTTGAATGATGCTGTCTGTCTGGAGGTATTGACCATAAATTCTGCTGCATAGTTTTTGGCACCATTTTCCATCATCCAGTTAGCGTGAGTCACTGCAGGATATTTGGATTTGAAAGCAGATGCTACAGGAGCAGGAACTTTATCAAGTGTTATTTTTTGAGCGCTTAGTGCACCACAGAGTACTGTAGCACATATAAGCATGAAGAATTTAGTTTTCATGATTTTATTGTTTAATGGTTAAAAAGAGAATGTCATCCGGATACTCAACGTATCAGGTAAAAGAAAAAAGGACCATTAAACAGTTGGTGGATGGAAGATATCAGTGACATAATCTGATAAATAGAATTCATCAGAGATGTTTTCAGTCTGAAGGAGCTGAACGACAGGTTTTGGAGCGGGGTGTACAGCAAGTGTTAGAACGCCAAAAACCTTGACATGCTGATGATGTTTAGGTGGGGTTGTATGTGCTTTTTGTGTATCGTGATGATCTCGCACGTCCGACATCCCATCGAGATTGAGCAAATGACCTGTGACAAATCCGAAAATGTTCATACCTGGTTGTTCGGTAGATTTGCAGAACCGATACATTGCAGGTACGTCCTGTAAACTCGCAAAATCTCCCATTGGAAGGCAGAGTGTGCCGACTGCATAATAAACTAAGAGAAATATGCTGAGGATGCGATTCACAATTTGTTCTGATTACATACAGTCAATTGACTGTAGTGCAGACTTAACGTAAGAGTGACAGGTACATAGTATTCGTAAGGTTGTTAATGAAGTTTAAAGGCCAAATAAACCAATAGGCAATGGGCAATTTGAGCGCAGCGATAATCCCGCCATTACGCAGTAGATGTTGCGGGGAGGCAAAGAACAATAGGCAATGAGCAATTGGCAAAAAAAAATCAAAGGCAATGAGCAATTGACAACGAACAATTCGGGTCATTTTTCTTTTTCGCCCAGCGAAAACCAATTGCCTGAATCATCTTTGAATAAGGCTTCAAACCCATAGAATTCTCTCTTCGGTGCTTTTGTAAATTCAACACCTTTAGCCTTCAATTCTTCGTATGTCGCCAACAGATCGTTGCACTCAAATACGCCAAAACCGAATGTGCCGTTACGCACAAGCTCTCTCATTTGTTCGGTAGCTTTTTTTGTGAACATCATTCCTTCGTCAATCATCGATGCACATTAGCCCGGATGATGCGCCGGTATAAATAGATTTTTGGCCAGGATTCTTTTAACGACATGTCAGGATAGAAAAGGCCTTGAGTCAAATATTTTTTATTGAATAAAATTATGATAATGATTTAAGAAAATACGATTGTATTTAAGGACAACATAATTATGTTTAAGGAAAACATAATTGTATTTAAGGAAAACATAATTATGTTTAAGGAAAATATTAAATGATTGATCTAGAGGATATTGCAGTAGAGAATAAGATATAATCTCATTGCTCTTTCCTACAAATCTTCAAAATGACTCGCCAGTTCAGAATTTTTTGGCACCAACATCAATATATAGTGTCTTGGTAAAAACCAACCCA
>JBDUAU010000462.1:0-1715 GCA_040004485.1 Saprospiraceae bacterium | reverse complement strand
ATCGACTATGTCATATGTAAATGTCGGGGCGCCTAACTGATCAGAGACAATTCTTAATTCGTCCTTGATTTTTCCAAGACGAAGCATGGTGTTGACAAAATTATGTCCACCCGGTCCATACACCCAAGATGTGCGAAGAATGGTATGACTTACGCCTGAATAAATAATCTGTTGTTCTCCTTCAAGTTTAGTTTTAGCGTAAATGCTTTTTGGATAAGTAGGATCATCTTCCATGATCGGTCTGCGCAGATCATTGTGATACACATAGTCTGAAGAAAAATGGAATAAATGAACTCCGGCTTCCCAACATGCACGGGCCAGGTAGCCGGGTGCAAGGACATTGTACAATGTAGCCTCTTTTTCATTTTTTTCTGCATCGTCCACTTTTGTATATGCAGCACAATTGATCCAGAATTTTACTTGTGGAAGTGAAGCGAGTGTTCTGTATATTTTATCCTGATCAGCGATATCCAACTGGCCGCGATCAAAAGAATAAACACTATAGCCTTCCTGAAAATTCAGACGATCTATAAATGCTTTTCCAAGTTGGCCACCAGCACCACTGACGATAACAGATATCATAGCGACTGATCTGATAGTGAGCCTAATGCAAGATCTTTTGCAGAAACAATAAATGGAATACCGATATCAGGCCAGCTTATGGTCAGTCCGGGGTCATCATACCGGATACCATGCTCAGCGAACTTATGATAAAAGTTGTCGCATTTATAACTGAAGATTGTATCATCTTCTAACACCAGGTAGCCGTGCGCAAAACCACGCGGAATCCAGAATTGTTTTTTGTTTTCACCAGAAAGTAGAATACCATACCACTTGCTATACGTATCAGATTCAGGACGAATATCCACTGCAACATCGTAAGCCGATCCTGTGACTACACGTACGAGCTTTCCTTGTGCATGTATGCCAGTCTGAAAATGTAGTCCTCTCAGAACACCCTTATTTGATTTGGCCTCATTGTCCTGAACGAAAGGATAAGAATAGGGTAATTGATAACGGGTTGAATGATATAATTCAAAAAAATAACCACGGTCATCAGCATACACATTGGGTTCGATGACAAGTAATCCATCAATTTCGGTATTCGATGTTTTCATTATATTACTTTAAGCATTAAAAGATTCAAATTTCATTTCCAGTTAATGTTGCTTCTGGAATCTCCCTTTTTACTTATTCCTCCCTTTATGCCATTCTGCCCATTCTTCCTATTCCTCCCTTTCTGCCTGGTTGCTGAGCTGAAGCACATGGTTGAGTGTATGCAGGCGTCGCACTGAGCTGCACAAGGATGAGCGTAAGATGTCGAAGTGTCGAAGCATTCTCATTTCTGTCTGAAATATATCCGGATCGGGGAACCGGTAAATTCAAAAGCATCCCGTATTTGGTTCTCCAGAAAATTACGATAGTTGTCTTTGACTTCTTCAGGGTAATTGCAAAATAGGGCAAAGGCCGGATACGAAAGAGGAAGTTGCGTACCGTATTTTACTTTGATCAGGTGTCCCCTGAAGCTGGGTGGAGATTGTTTTTGAACAGCTTCTTCAATGAGCTCATTTAGTTTTGCAGTCGGGATTTTTCTGGCCCTGTTTTCAGCCACCTGCAATGCAATTTCAATCGCTTTATAAATTCTTTGTTTTTCATAGACAGAAATAAATAAAACCGGTACATCTGTAAATGGTGCCATTTTATGTTTGATTTCA
>JBDUAU010000201.1:0-1716 GCA_040004485.1 Saprospiraceae bacterium | reverse complement strand
ATCATTCATAATAAAAAATAAAAAAATATGCAAAGGACTGTTTTAACATTCGGTTTTATATCCGGGCTTATCATTTTGACACTGGCGTACATTTCTGAAAGATTGATGATGGGAGAGAATGGAGAGATGAATTGTTCCGGTGGAGAGTTATTGGGCTATACCACTATGATTATCGCTCTTTCAATGGTCTTTTTTGGTGTCAGACAAATCAGAGAAAGGCATCTCGGAGGGAATATAACATTTGGACAGGCTTTTAAAGTTGGCTTTCTAATCGCCCTTGTGGCCTCAGCGATGTATGTGATCGGATGGATGATTTACTATAACGCCTCAGATTTAGCTCAGACTTTCCCGGCTCAGTACATTAAACACATGAAAGAGCAATGGGCTGCCTCCGGAATGACCCAGGAACAAATCACGGCTAAATCAATCGGTCTGGAGAAAAATTTTGAATTGTACAAAAATCCGTTGATCATGGCCGGAATGACATTGATGGAGATTCTTCCTGTGGGCCTGATCATATCTCTACTCAGTGCTTTGATCCTGAAGAGAAAAAATAATGAAGCAAAGCTGAATCCAAGCTGATTGGCCTTGCTTCATTTTCAGATTTAATTATTTTGGAAGAAACGTGATCGGAATATCATATTTCACGGTCACCGCTTTTCCTTTAATTTCTGCGGGTTCAAATCCAGTCTGATCAAGCAATCGCACTGCTCTCAATGCTTCATCATTACATCCGCCACCTATACCTTCATGGATGTATGCATCTTCCAGATTTCCATCAGCATCAATCACTACGCTAACCATCACTGTACCTCCTATCTTTTTCTGTCTTGCAATATCGGGATATCGAATATTCAATGTGATCAGTGTTTCCATTAATGAATGACCACCAATCAGTTCCGGCTCCTTTGTCAGAGCAGCTTCTTTGTACATGCCATCTTTATATATATAATAGACAGTACCGTCGTTATCTGTTTTTGATCCATCACTTATGAACTCCTGGCTAACAGGGTGGGTACGTTGAGGCATTTGTTGGGCTGAACAGCTGGCAGCCAGAGAAAGAAAAAGGTATAAACTCATGATTTTGTCCATTTAGTTATATGTCAGAACGCGGATACTTTGAAAAGAATTGATTGATTTATCTATTTTTAACTTATGAAAAACAGTATAGTTAATAGTCCGCTAAAGCTTTTAAAGCTTTTCAGCATTTTGTTTTTGTTATTTGCATTTCATTATCACAGTTCAGCGCAGATGCCTCCTCCTGGATATGAGCGTGCGAAAAAAATACAGGAGGAACAGATGAAAGTGTCGATACTTGACAGGGACTCTCTGACGCTGATTGATACTGTTGAAATATTTGATCCGACAACTTACGAGAGTGAGACTAAAATAGTAAATACCCGTTTTTCACTTCGTGATTATTGTCTCAAATTTCTGGGTATAGGAAATGCGGATATGTTACTGGATAGAAATCCGCATACGGTGGTGGATCCGAAGACGTATGAAGACATCACGATACGATTAAATGCATCAGGAAAACTGGATACGATTCCGAAGTGATTTACGAGTAACGAATAACGAGTAACGAATAACGAGTAATGAGTAACGAGTAATGAGTAACGAGTAATGAGTAACGAGTAACGAGTAACGAGTAATGAGTAAATGAGTAAATGAGTAAATGAGTAAATGAGTAAATGAGTAAATGAGTAAATGAGT
>JBDUAU010000238.1:0-1719 GCA_040004485.1 Saprospiraceae bacterium | reverse complement strand
GACAAGCCCATACACTATGATATGACCATCTGTGGACATGAATGCGCCATTAAAAATTGTACCAGCAAGCTCATCGACAGGCCTCATGATCTTGTACCACAACACATGACCATCCGCATCCAACCTTGCCGTAAGTCCATAATAGAAATCAATATAACCTTCCGGATCCTTGAGATAGTAAAGATCTCCAACCACAAAGCACCCGCCATCGGCAGTGGGCATTGCGGCCCTGATATCGATCTCTGTGCCTTCAATAACGATCATTTTTTGCCAAATGACCTTGCCTGCTGAATTGGTCTTTATGACAAAGCCATAATGCCAAATATTTTCAGTGTAACTATCAGAACTACCCACGATAAAGATCTCTCCGTTGTTGTTACGACTGATCCGCTCTCCAAAATCATCACCTCTTCCACTGTACACCAACAACTCAGATGCGTAATCTCCATAACCGGCATATTGCGCAGGATCATCGATGTTGTATTTATGGTCTCCGGACAGTAAAGCCACTGGTCCTTCTCCATCGAGAAATGCATTTCCCCGCACCAGCAAATCGGCACCATAAGATGTTGCCACCAGGGAATCATTCGGTTCAACTCTGAACCTGATCATTGCATCATCATCGGGCAGAAGAAACAGGTCCTCCATGGTTGCACGCAACGTAGTATTACTGATCAACTCCAATTTTACTTTTTCATTGGATGCCAGAATGTGAAATGTCGTAATATCCAATCCCTCTACAAAATCCAGATCAAAGACAACCTCATTGACCACATGACCGGTTTTGTTTTTAGCACGTGCAGTAAACTCTAAAGGTTCAAGAGTGCTGATTAAATTTTCCTCCTGCATCCCGGGCATTGCCTCTGCAATTGCATATGGCAAACCGACTGAATTCATGCTAAAAACTTCAGATGATTTTATATCTGCAGGTCCGGAAGAAAATCCATTTGCAAAACCAACATTGTATAAACCTGTATTCAATCTTCCGCAACCTTCTACGGTAGTTACTCGTATTCTCTGATTGGGTTCTGCTGCATCAGGCAATAATTCCATTCGCCATGTTCGGCCATCTGAAGGATATTCAAAAATTATAGTATTCCCACCTTCAGGAAGAATGATAGGCTGCGCATGGATCATAGCCATATCATTGACATACAAATTGTATGTTGTCGTAGCCTGCATTCCACCACCACCCTCATTGGATAAAATAAATCTGATCTTATCTCCGGAACATGAACTTGAAATTTCATAACGCGGGCCATCGTAAGCAGGTTCACAATTTTGAGAAAGTAAAATAGCTTTCATCCGATGTGTAGCGCCCAATTGCACTTCACATGCCAACACGCCTCTGCCAAAAATTCTGTATTCACCACCAATAGCTTCAATCGGTGGAATGCTGAGGAGCACACCTCCCGGTACAATCGAATAATCTTCAGAGAGCTCAATAAGTGAAAGTGAACTGTCATACTCGAAACGAAGCGTAGTCGTATCGGAGACTTTAATTCCCCGGTTCGTAAGTGTGATCCAGAAAGTAGAAGTGTCGCATTGTACAAGATCAGGTTGTGTGAGGCCAACTTCAATCTCCGCACAATTACTTTGACCATGTACGACATTGATTCACCATCCAAACAGGTCATTCGCTGTCGGCTGGATATTGCAGCGGGAACCGTGAGTGAGATTTCCGTGGTCGTGGATTTGACATCTGAAGAAGTTTTCCCC
>JBDUAU010000441.1:0-1720 GCA_040004485.1 Saprospiraceae bacterium | reverse complement strand
CTCAATGACATTAGCATTTTTGAGGTAGAACTTATTAAGAGAGAGGATGCGTAGAATATTCCCTCTAGTGAAACTTGCCGATAATAGTAAAGCACATGGACAGGCTACGATAAGAATTGTGGTAAGTGCGTTCCACATCAATTGGGTTTCTCCTCTCCATAACCAGTATCCGCCTGCAACAGCACCAATAGTCAGTATGATGTAAGTGAAGTATTTACTCAATGCATCAAT
Source organism: Saprospiraceae bacterium (assembly GCA_040004485.1). Lineage (GTDB taxonomy): Bacteria > Bacteroidota > Bacteroidia > Chitinophagales > Saprospiraceae > Opimibacter. The sequence goes on along the minus strand of JBDUAU010000441.1, from coordinate 1,489 downwards.
AAATGAATGTTGTGTCGATTTGCTTTTATTGGTGTTTTCCCTGTTCCAAAGATTCGTGAGATAAGATTGAGAAACTTCCTTGACAACAAGTAGTTCAATATTCCCTCCCATTTGTTTTCCACCTGCATAGATGATTTCTCCTTTATTGACGATTACCGGGAGGCTCTCTCCGGTGACAAAACTATAATCCACTTCTGCTATCCCTTTTGAAAGAATGGCGTCTACCGGAATCAATTCCTGGTGATGGATAAGAATGATGTCATGGACTTTGATCTGATCGACAGGTATAGTTTTAAGGCTATTGTCTTTAATCACATTGACAGCGATTGGAAAAAAGGATCTAAAATCCCGGTCAAAAGAAATGGTCTGATATGTCTTATCCTGTAACCAACGGCCAATGAGCATAAAAAATACAATACCACTCATGCTGTCAAGATAACCGGAACCTGTACCTGTACTGATCTCATAAATGCTTCTTCCAAAAGTGATGAGGAGTGCTAAGGCAATAGGAGCATCAATGTTGAGATATTTATTTTTTAGTCCGTTCCATGCATTGATAAAAAATTCACTTGCACAATATGTAATCACCGGTAGTGATAACATCACGATGATCAACGTGAGTGTTTTTTTGATCAGGGGTTCCAGAGCTATACCATCAGAAAAATATTCAGGAAAGCTCATCATCATTATGTTGGCAAAACAAAAGCCCGCCAATCCTATCTTATACCACCGTCTTCTGTCAATGTGACGTAATTGACTGTTAGACACATCTTCCATACTGAGATGAGGTTCGTAACCAATATGTGCCAATAGCTCTACTACGCCTCGCAGAGAAATCACAAGCGGGTCAAAAATGATGAATACTTCTTTGTTCGTGAAGTTGACTCTCGACGATACAACACCCGGGTTGATTCTATGGATATGTTCCAGGAGCCAAAGGCAACTGCTGCAATGAATCTGCGGCAGATAAAACGTCACATGAGTCCTGCTGCCGTCTGTGTATTGAATTAATTTATTGGCTATCTCGGGATTGTCAAGGAAAGAAAATTTTTCCTTTCGAATCGAAAGGTTCTGCCTGATACCCGGATGGCTGTTCAGGTTGTAATATTCGCAGAGGTTGTACTCATTTAGAATCTGGTATACGCTTTTGCACCCTTCACAACAGAATACCTTTTCTCTCAACATGACGGATTTACTGTAGCATCTATCGCCACAGTGATCACAGAGGAGAAGGGTATTTGTTTTACTGGAGTTCATAGGCATTGAGGAAAATAATGTCCCTCGTCGTTTATAAGAATTTAAAAATCAGTTCACCAAAAAAAACTTACCCGAATCAAGTTTGGCATTGAAATCTCCAATGGTGTTTTCTTCTATCATTTTGATCAGATTTTTTTTGATATCCTGGAACTGGTGGTGCACAGGACAGGGTTTTTTTGCATTACAGGTTTTAAGCCCTAATGCACAGTCGAGGTAAATTGCATTTCCATCC
>JBDUAU010000556.1:0-5706 GCA_040004485.1 Saprospiraceae bacterium | reverse complement strand
AAAGGGCGGCAGGTAATACTTGCCGCCTTTTTTTTATTGATTACTGGTTACTGATTACTGATTACCTTTTTAATCCATTCCTCTCACAAAAGGAGCAGTATCCAGCGACGAAAAATTTCCTTCCCGATACTGATAATAACCGGCGATCGCAATCATTCCGGCATTATCAGTACAGTATTGTATCGCAGGGAAATATAAATTCCATTGTTGTTCTTTCCCCAATTCAGTCAATCTTTTTCTAAGCCCGGAATTAGCTGCGACACCTCCAGCAATTCCGATTTCATTGATATCATACATCGTAGAAGCAGCAAGAATTTTTCGTGCAAGTATTTCAACGATCGTATGTTGAATACTGGCACAAATATCATGGAGATGTTGAGGAATAAAATCCGGATTCTTTTTTACTTCATCCCTGATGAAATACATGATCGCCGTTTTCAAACCACTAAAACTAAAATCAAGTCCGTCAATCTGTGGAATAGGAAATGGATATACCGGATTTCCTAAAGAAGCCAATCGATCTATTTCCGGTCCTGCAGGATATGAAAGACCAATTATTTTTCCGGATTTATCAAATGCTTCTCCTGCTGCATCATCGCGTGTCTGACCAAGCACTTCCATTTCATTATAATCTTTAGCCAAAACGATTTGCGTATGTCCTCCAGATACTGTCAGACACAAAAACGGGAATGGAGGTTTAGGTTCATCGATGAAATGTGAAAGCACATGAGCTTTCATGTGATTGATTGAAATGAAAGGAATATCAAGACTCAGGGCCAATGCTTTTGCAAAACTTATTCCAACCGTCAGTGAACCTAATAATCCAGGTCCTGCAGTGCAGGCTATGGCATCAATCTCTGAAAGCTTAGCACCAGCTTTCTTCAAAGCCGCATCAACGACAAGTGTTATATTTTCCTGATGCATCCTTGAAGCCACTTCAGGCACGATCCCTCCATATTTTGCATGAATGGCCTGGCTGGAGATGATATTGCTTAGTATCCGGCCATCCTGTAGCACCGCAGCAGATGTGTCATCACATGAGGATTCAATAGCAAGAAGCCGGACAGATGTGTTATTCATCCGCCAAAAATAAGGTATATATGCCCCAATCGATTAAAGACTCCTTTTTCGGAACAGTTTTAGCAAGGGCTAAGGAGTAGATTTTTGCCTGAAATAATCCTTATCATTGCTTTACCATAGCGGAAATTGGGGCTTATGTCCCGCTCATTAATGTCAACTGCAACCATCCAACCTGACCTCATCATTGCTTTGTCTCAAGACAGGGTCAGTCTCAATATGTCGGAGAATACTTCAAAAGGCAGGTCGAGCTGGCATACTTCATTTAAGATAGATAGTATTTTTCTTGTAGAACAGATTTCACACGCATTGGATCAGGCACTTTTTGAGAACCCTGCATTGATGGATCCATTTCCCTACGTTGAAATTATAGTGCTTGATCGCCCGCATTTTTGCGTTTCCCGTCATTATGCAGACCAGGGAAAGTTGGGTGAAATTGCTTCCCGATATTTGAGAATGAGAGTAGGGGATACACTTTCAACAGATGCATCAGAAAATGATGCAGTGATCTGTTACAGCCTTCCCACTGAGACATTGATAATGTTGAAGGAATATTATTCTAATCTGGATTGTCATCACCTCAATTCCGTATTGTGGAATAATTTTTCAACTCAGCAAGCCCGACCGGAAAAAGATAAAGTTCGAATGTATCTGACTTTAATGGGTGATATGCTGATTTTAATGGCCGAAAAAAATACTAAGCTCATCTTCTCAAAAACTTTTCTGATTAAAGAACAGGGTGATTTATATTATTATTCCATAGCCTGTAACCGGATGCTCAGGACAGATGAAAATTGGTCAGTCGAATTAAAAGATGAACCCGGCACATTTGAATTGCCTGGTGATTCGATTTTAAAAATTGAAAAACGATTATCATTGCCTTCATTACCTGTTCTCATGTCCCAATATAAAGTATGCGGATCATAGGCGGTCAATGGAGAGGAAGACGCATACACATACCTTCGAATAGCTGGCCTGTAAGACCGACAACAGACTTCGCGCGTGAAGCACTTTTCAATATTCTTGATAACAGGTTGGAGTATTCTGAGACAAGAGCATTAGATCTTTTTGGCGGCACAGGAATTCATGCTGTTGAATTAGCTTCGAGAGGATGCCCTGATATTACTTATGTTGATCGCTATCGCGAATGCACGAACTTTGTGAAATCCCTTGCAAAAGAAATGGATCTGCCTATTACTGCCTTTCAGGTTGATGTTTTCTCTTTTATAAAGAAAGCGGATTCTCAATGGAACTACATTTTTGCTGATCCACCATATGATATGCAAGGCCTTGATGAGTTTCCAAAAATCCTGCTTGAGGCAAACATGCTGACTCCTGATGGGATTTTTGTTTTGGAGCATCCATCCAAAAAAAAGTTTAATCATATCCCGGGTTTTAAGGAGGCAAGGCAGTATGGCCAAAGTGTTTTTAGCTTTTTTGGCTTAGGATCGTAACTTTGCCGCCCTTATATGACAGATATACTCAAGGAAATCGTAAATGTGGCGATAGAAGGCGTCAAAGAGATTTATCAGACTGATATCTCTCCCGGCGATCTTTTGGTGACGCCCACCAAGAAAGAACATAAAGGTGACTTTACGCTTGTGACTTTTTCATTGGCTAAAGCTCTTCGTCAATCACCTCCCCAAATTGCTGCCAGCCTCGGAGAATATTTCCTGCGGTCAAGGTCATGGGTGAGTGATACTGAAGTGGTACAGGGGTTCCTGAATATTTCACTTTCAACTTCATATTGGTCATCAGTTCTGGATGAAATGGTGAAGGAACCTGATTATTGGAAGCCAGTGCATGCCTCCGAAAAAGTCCTCGTTGAGTTTTCTTCTCCGAATACAAATAAGCCACTTCATTTAGGTCATATCCGCAATATACTATTGGGATGGGCTACGTATAAAATGTTTGTTGCCGCTGGATACGATGTGAAACGAGTCCAGATCGTCAATGATCGTGGCATCGCGATTTGTAAAAGCATGCTTTCCTGGAAGAAATTTGGCGAAGGGCAGACTCCGGAATCTGCTGGCATGAAAAGCGATCATTTCGTGGGTGAGTGGTATGTGCGTTTTGAAAAGGAATTTCAAAAAGAATATTCTGCATGGCAACAAACCGATCTGGCTAAGGAAATCTTTAATAACCGGAAAGAAAAAGAATTAGCGGAGAATGAGTTTTTCAAAAATTATAAAAATCATTATTTCAACACCTATAGCAAGATTGGATTGGAAGCAAGAGAAATGCTCCTGAAATGGGAAGCGCATGATCCTGAAACCATTCAGCTATGGAAAAAAATGAATTCCTGGGTTTATGCAGGTTTTGGAGAAACGTATAAAAAGCTGGGAGTTGAATTTGACAAATTATATTTTGAAAGTGAAACGTATCTCTTGGGTAAGGATATCGTTGAGGAGGGATTGAAACGAAATGTGTTTTATAAAAAAGAGGATGGATCTGTCTGGGTAGATTTGATAGATGCAGGCCTGGATCATAAGTTATTGCTCAGGGGTGATGGCACTTCTGTATATATGACACAGGACCTGGGCACAGCTCAAAAACGGTATGAAGAATTTGGGGCAGAGCGGATGGTGTATGTTGTCGCAGATGAACAGAACTATCATTTTCAGGCTTTGTTTGCAATGATCGACCAGTATGGGGCTCCATATGCCAGAGGATTACATCACTTGTCGTATGGCATGGTGGAATTACCTGAAGGAAAGATGAAATCACGTGAAGGCACTGTAGTGGATGCGGATGATCTTATTGATGTCGTTTTGAAAGAAGCTGCTGACGCTGCTTCAGGACGTGAATTCAATGATACTGAAGTCATTCGAAAGATCGGGATGGCTGCACTGAAATTTTTTATTGTCAAGGTTGATCCCCGGAAGCGAATGGTGTTTGATCCAAAAGCATCTGTGGATTTACAGGGTCAAACGGGACCATATATCCAGAATGCATATGTTCGCATCCAATCGATCCTGAGAAAGGCAGGAGATATAGAAAAGGATCACGAGGGATACGAATCCAATGCTGATGAAAAACTATTGCTCAACATGCTTAGTCAATGCAGACAGGTCATTGATTCGGCAGTAAAGGAATATAATCCTGCACTCATTGCAAACTATGCATATGCATTAGCCAAAGAGTACCATCGTTATTATCATGATGTGAATGTATTACATGCAGAGTCTGAAGCAGCCGTGATGTTTCGATTGAAATTAATCCGGATTATCGGAGAGAATTTAAGAAATACGATGGATTTGTTGGGGATTGAAATGCCGGAGAGAATGTAAATCAATAAGCAATGCTTCGACCAGCTAAACTCAACCTTGTGCTACAGCTCAGCAACCGTAAGCAATAAGCAATAAGCAAAACAAAGCAAAAGTAAAAGTAAAAGTAAAGACAAAAAGAAGGGTGAAGAAAAAAAACAAAGCAATTAGCAATAAGCAAAACGAAAATCAATTTGCGAAAATACTTCGGCCTGCTTCACTCATCCTTATGCTACAGCTCAGCAACACTGCGAAATTTGCGGCAATAAATCAATAAGCAGAGGGCAAGGAGCAAAAATTTAATAGACAAATTTATCGCATCAATTATACTAGATGTATAGATTATGAAAATCTAAAATCCAAAACCCAAAATCGAAAATCGTTCCATGGAAGATCAGAAATCACTCAATTTTATAGAAGAAATCATTGAACATGACATTGCGCATGGTAAGCACGCGGGTAGGGTACACACCCGTTTTCCGCCAGAGCCTAATGGCTATCTGCACATTGGGCACGCTAAAGCCATATGTCTGAATTTTGAAATAGCCAAAAAATACGGCGGCAAAACAAACCTGCGCTTTGATGATACCAATCCGGCGACAGAAGAAACCGAATATGTCAATGCGATAAAACATGATATCCGTTGGTTAGGTTATGATTGGGAAGGCAGGGAATATTATGCATCAGATTATTTCGATCAGTTGTATGAATATGCTCTGGACCTGATCAGAAAAGACCTGGCTTTTGTGGATGACAGTACAGCAGAAGATATAGCCGAACAAAAAGGAACTCCTAATGAACCAGGCAAATTAAGTCCGTTCCGAGGCAGAACTATTGAGGAGAATATGGATCTTTTCGTGCGGATGAGAGATGGTGAATTTCCGGATGGTGCACGTGTTCTGCGCGTGAAGGTTGATATGACATCACCTAACATGCATATGCGTGATCCGGTGATATACAGGATCAAGCGTCAGCATCATCATCGTACTGGTGATAAGTGGTGTATCTATCCGATGTATGATTTTGCGCATGGCCAAAGTGACAGCATTGAAGGCATCACGCATTCTCTTTGTTCATTGGAATTTATCCACCACAGGCCATTGTACGAATGGTTTATTGAGAAGCTTGGCATCTTTCCAAGCCGGCAGATTGAATTTGCCCGTATGAATGTCAACTTCATGATTACATCCAAACGTCGTCTTCTCCAATTAGTGAATGAAGGTATCGTGACAGGATGGGATGACCCAAGAATGCCTACTATTAGTGGAGTAAGAAGACGTGGTTACCCTGCTGCTGCCATTCGAACATTTTGTGAAAAAGTAGGAATTGCAAAACGTGATAACTGGATTGAAATTGAGCTTCT
>JBDUAU010000389.1:0-5722 GCA_040004485.1 Saprospiraceae bacterium | reverse complement strand
TCAGAAGCTCATGAACAATCCACCATTGATCAGATTGCGCAGGGAATCAATACTATTTCCGCAGCAGCAAAACAAAACGCTTCACTGGTCTCGTTCAATTTTGCTTATGAAATGAAACAACAAAAGAAAAGTGGCCATTATGTAATCGATCTTAGTAAAGCGACCACTGAGACAATTAATTTCCGGTTTGATGAAAACCTTGGAAGCGATGTAGCACAATGCAAAGATTGTTTTCGCTCCGTTAATCTTGATGATCCTTTCTATAAACAACGGGAAATTCTGGTATCCGTCGATGGGCTAAATGCAGATCAATTCAGCAAGTACATCAATTTTGTAACCGTAAGCATGAAGAAAATTCATGGCGGCGGAGAAATGACTACGGATGAGGTCAGAATTGCTCAAAAAGAATTCGTCGAAGCAGCCGGTAATCCTTTTCGATTATTATACGGATGGAAAGATGCGAAGGACGGTAATCGCGACGAATGGCTTAAGTACGAATATAAAACTGTTTGGAGCTTTTTTGGTGATCATACTATTGTAAAGGATTGGACTACAACTGATCAGTTAGGTTTGAATGTGGCCCCTCCTTTCCATCCGGTAGAAGTCAGTGTGGAAGCGGACCCAAGTATCCTGACCAGTGCAGGAATTCGTGTAGCAACCGTAAAGTTTTTCTATGACTACGGTGCAGGTGAGAAAATAGAGCAGGTTACACTGAAAGGTACCGACCCCGTTCCCGCACAGCTGGCTGAGTTTATGCTGAAGCAGGGACAGTACGATTATGAATACGAAATTGTCTGGCGGCTATTTGGTAATAAAAGCCTTACAACAGGGAGAAAGAAATCATCAGATAGTCTGCTGTATGTGGATGAGATTCCAGCAGACGCACAGGCGTTGACAAATTGAAAAATAATTTACAACCATATTGAATTCAATAAAATCATTAGATTTTATCACGTAGATCTATTTGTATGTCCAGATTTTTAAAGCTATTCATCTTCAGCACATTTATCATATTCTGCCGTTGTAATCTTGAAAGAATAGAACCGGGTTCAGGCAATGAGACCAAATTCAGCACGACCGTTGGTGGCAATGCTAATGATTTTCCCAGAGATATTTTGGCTAATTCAGATGGTTCATTTGTTGTCGTTGGCTATAGTCAAAGTTTTACAGCAGGCGATAATGAAGCTTATATAGGAAAATTGGATAAGAATGGAAATCTGGTATGGGAGAATCATTTCGGCGGACTTTCGGATGACTATGCCAATGCTGTGGTGTCAACTACTGATGGAGGTTTTGTTTTTTGTGGGAACACAAAAAATCCTGTAAGTCAGAATGATGATTTACTGGTTGTTAAAGTCAATTCACAAGGTGTGGTAGTTTGGAATAAAACATATGGGGCTCCGGATTCAACCGAAACTGGTTTCGGTGTATCCGCTGTCGGTACCGGCAGCATTTTGGTTGGATATTCATCCTCATTATTCGGAAGTATTACAGCTGTCAGGTTCATGACACTTAATGCAAACGGGTCGCGAATTTTAGATAAGCTTGGCATACTAGGCCCATATTATATCCGTAAAATGATAAAAACCTCGGATAGTGATATTGTAATTGTCGGTGATGATTATTCAAATGCCACCGAATCCTATCTCGCTAAATTTAAAAATGATGGATCATTTATCTGGAATAAAAGTTTTACAGGCGAGGTTCTGAATTATGCCCCTGGTTATGGGGTTGCTGAGCTGCAGGATAAAAGCCTCATTCTTGCCGGAAGTTATCTGGGTTCTAATGATCATGATTTTTTGCTAGTGAGTTATTCTGCTATTGGAATGGAACAATGGCATAAAGAGACCGGCGGTGCAAATCCTGATGAATTATTTGGCATAACAGGCACAAAGGATGGCGAGATAGCTGTTATGGGGTATACCCGGAGTTTCAGCACGACTAATGAGATATATTTGTCGAAAAGGAATAAGTTGGATGGCTCTGAAATTTGGGTAAAGCATTTCAATGAAACATGGACTATAGGCGCTGATATGGAGCTATGTCCTGATGGTGGATTTGTCATCTGTACAGGGCAGAATCAAGCTAATGCAGATATTATAGTCATCAAAACGGATGCTAATGGGAATTTTCAATAAATAAGAATTTTTTCATTTGTATTTTTAATGATAGTCTGAATAGCTTTTATCAACCAGATATTTTTTATGAACAAATTTTACATTTTATACTTATTCTGCTTATCAATAAACTTTTGCAGCTGTGACCTGGAAAGAATTGAACTAGGAAGTGGTAGTGAAACAAAGTTTAGCACGACAGTGGGAAGCAGCGGAGATGATTATCCATCAGATATGATCGTTAATACAGATGGTTCAATTGTCATAGTTGGAACTTCTAAATATAACAATACCTCGAGCGCCTATTTAGTCAAGCTGGATAAAAATGGCAATCAGCTTTGGGAAAAAAACCTTGGAGGTCTTGCAGATAGTGAGGCACATGCAGTCATAGCAACCTCTGATGGAGGATATATACTCTGTGGAAGCACCGTGGTTTTGAACATCGATCTCTATGTCGTCAAAGTCAATAGTTTAGGAACTGAAGTTTGGAGTAAGTCGTATGGTGCTGCGGATTCGATTGAAGTTGGCTTCGGGTTAGCCGTCATTGGTACCAATGACCTTATGATTGGATACACTTCAACATTGGATTTAGCCAATAAGAGCGTAAGGTTTATGCGTCTCAATAGCAATGGCTCCAGGATTTCAGATAAGTTGGGTATCACGAGAGCCTCTTTTTTTATCAATGAAATGATTAAGACAACGGACAATAAAATGGTAATCGTTGGCTCACAATTTGTCTCTACCTCTACTTCGTACATCGCAAAATTTATGGAAGATGGAGGGTTTATATGGGAGCAGAATTATTCCGGACCTATTGATAATTACGCGCCTGGCTATGGAGTTGTCGAAATGCCGGACAAAAGTTTATTTCTGGCTGGAAGTTATTTGGGAAATAATGATCATGATTTTCTTGTCGTCAATTATTCAGAGATTGGAATGGAAGTCATCGATAAATCCTGGGGTGGGGCTAATCCTGATGAGTTAATGTCAATCACCAATACTCAGGATGGAGAAATTGTGGTACTGGGGTATACACAAAGTTTCAGTACTACACAGGAGATCTATTTATCTAAAAGGAAAAAATCAGATGGTTCTGAGATTTGGGCCAAACATTTTAGCGAAACATGGGGAAATAGCGGCGGAGCGGTAAGGCTTTGCCCAGATGGTGGTTTCGCGCTTTGTACCCGACAGGATCAAGGTGACGCAGATATTATAGTGATCAAAACAGACGCAAATGGAAACTATCAATAATGGCCGCTTTTTAGCATTTAAGGGGAATAACAGATTTAGATCTTTTGTTCTTTTTTCAATTCTTTTTGGGAGCTGTTGGCCAGAATTTCTCATGGCTCAAAAAGATTTAAAACCTGTCATGGATGAGACCGCAGCATTATTGGGAGACCTGGGAGGCTCTGCTAATAAGGTGCAGCGGGCTTCATTGACAAAGGAAGATGAGAGGATGGTTATGATCAGTCTTACCTTTGCCGGCTTTACAGATAAATCGTACAAAGTTAGAGCTTATGCATTAAACAACCGGAAAGAAGTGATGCAGGAGATTACGCCTGTAGAAGTGGAAATGCCAAAAAGTAAACAAGTTGATATAACCTTAAATCTATCTGAAGGAGGGAAGACCGTCTCACAAAAAAACATAGTATCTAAATTTCTTTTGATAAGAGTTCAACCTGTAGAAGGGGGACTGACGGGAATTTTAGAAAGCGCAGTAGGCGACATTAGTTTAAACGGACTTGATTATGTCTTTGAGCTTGATAAAAAATGGATGCTGATGGGTGCTAATGTGAAATTAAATGTCAAATTAATTCCATATAAAAATGCAGCATCTATTTCACCCGGTTGAATGGAAATCCAGATTGAGTCTCTCAATATTGAGGCGACAGCATCAGGTATTTTATTTAAAGTAAATCGTTTCTACGTATGAAACACCATTTCTGCAAAATATTTGTGATTTTCCTATTGCCTTGTTGCCTGACGGCTCAGGTGGAAAAAGTTGCGAAAATGGACACCAGGTACATGAAAAGTACTTTGGCTCAGGACACTTTTAAGAATCCGGCCCGCTTCCTTGTGTTGACAGACAGAATTAGTGATTATGTAACTAAACCGGTAACGCCTCCCCCGGCGCCTCCAACTGCGGAAGAGTTAGAGCGGGAAGGCCCAAAAGGTATTGAGACTGTCGAATGGAAGAATTTTATTGGGGCTGAATATCCTTTTCCAAATTCTTATCCATTAGTTAATATTTATTACCAGATGTTTGGAGATGCAAACCCAAAATCAGGATATTATTATTATCTACCCAGCAGTTATAATCTCAAATGGTCGGCGGTAAGTGGATATTCACTTTTTATAAAATTTCTTTCCAGCACCTCTGGCAATAAAGGCGAAGCAACAGTGACAGCAGAACTTACACCGAATATTTCAAACAAAGACCTTTCGATGGCCGGTGAATTGCTCAAAGCCAACCTGATGAATAAACCTGCAATTCCAGGCGTAAGTGTCCTTTCATTAGTTTCAGCTCCATTAATGGGTCCGCCTAAAGTTTCAATAAACCAGATAAGCAGTTTTGGAATAGACCCGAAAGATATTTCTGTCACACGCCCCTCAAATCTCGCTGAGCCTATCACGATTAATTGGAAAATGAGTAATGTTGAAAACCTCATGACTGCGTTATTTGAGAATGTTGGATTAAGTGGAAATTTATTTCTGCAACCTGCTGGTCAAAATATGCCTGAAATCAGCATTCCTTTTAACCTAAAACTCAACGATCAAAATACTTTCGGAAAATTTGAACTTGATCCGGCAACCTGGAGAACAGTACCCTGGATAAACTCAGCTCCTTATCCTGTCATTCTTAAGAATGTCCATGTTATTAAATCAATGTCCTCAGGTACAAAAGCACTTACTGTTTATACCTGGCAGGCGGGAAATATTGAAGTGCCCCCGGGAGCTCAGGCATCATTTGATGCATCAAGTGTCCCTGCATGGATTGACAATAATGCAACCATCCAAAGAATCTGGGTTGAGTATGATGTCAATACCTGTAATTACTGCGATGATAAAGTTCAAAATAATTTGATTGGAGGTGCGAAAGGGACCCGAAGCCGGAAACTAACATTTGATGTGTTTGATCCAATTAGCTATTCAGGGGCAAGAATGATCAAAATAAAAATAAGATCTGTACAAGCTGATCCGAATACAAGATCCAAAATGGATTTACCTACTCTCACAGTTCATGCAGATGGAATTACGCTGGAAGGAGGGACTATTTTTGTTCCCGAAGGAAGTGATCCTGAATTTGAATACTATCTCCAACTGATCATGCCTGATGGAACAATTTATGAATCTGATTATTGGGAGGTCAGCAAAGATCCGGATACAAATATCATCGGCCAGGCCCTGATTAAACGCCTGGTCAAATCATTCCATAAATGAATTCACATTGCATAAAATACTATTGACCTGCAGTATGATTCTTGTACCATGGGCTGTGATTATTTGTCATGGCTTATCTCAGCCTATGCTCAGTTCAAAACAAAATTTATTCGGGTTTGATATTTACCAGGATTCAAATAACAGACAACAGTTTTATTATAATCCTC
>JBDUAU010000708.1:0-5733 GCA_040004485.1 Saprospiraceae bacterium | reverse complement strand
AGCAAGTAAAAGGGGAAATTGTCCTAATTCCAAATTGCGGATCTTAACCATAAAAGAAAAAGGAATGATTATTTCCCTAATTGATCAACTAAAATTATCAACGTAAGTACAGCAGTAGCTTGGGTGAGCGTGTCTTTCAATACAGTCTCCCAATCTATATGTTTATCATTTTTATCCGTTGGTAATGAGACTTCCTTAGCGCCTACAGTAATGAATGATCCTCTCTTGACTTTAGGATAATGATTGAAGATGAGAAATTGAGTAGTCCTTTCTACACCACCATCGGCATATTGCACTTTTATTTCTTTCACTGATCCCTTTTTATTTACACCGGCCGCGAAATGATTGATGTAATATTTTGCACTTTTCTCTCCACGGAATGCAACAGATATTCTCTTCTCCCCTGTCAGAAATCCTTCAGAATATGCTTCATTAAGATTAACTAAACCTCCGATAGTAACCAGGTCACGAGTCTTGGGTATTTCAAGGATATCCCCGTTAAGTAATACGACGTTTGATGGTAAGTTTTTGTTGTGAAGGATTTCCTGTAGGTTGATTACGACCAATCCTGTTGAATCTCCCTGACGGAATAATTTAGCACCTCCCGGAAAAGCTTCACCGGATAGTCCTCCCGCTCTTATGATCAACTCAGATATTCTTTCCTTATCCCTGAGTATTGGATATGTTCCCGGATACCTGACTTCTCCTTTAATATTTACAGTAGATTGGGGTTCAAACTGAGGAATGTTCCGAATGTAGACATTGTCAAAAGGTTCAAGTTTAAAGCTAGCATTCCCGGAATCATTTAATCCAAAATCCACCGGTAATTTCGTTGTATACTGGGTGATTTTAACATCTTTTCCTTCCCCATATTCGGATCTGGAAATATCTATACGGTCATGATCTGCACCAAATTTGAAACCTCCCGCCAGGTTAATAAGATCAGCCAGCTTCATGTCAGGACCATAAGGGTACGCTCCCGGATTCCGGACAGCACCATATACAGCGACAGTAAGAATATCTCTCATATCTCCCTTAGCAAAAACCTTTATTTGGTCTCCTGCTTTAATCTGAACATTCGCTTCCGATCCAGGTGAATCAAAAGCTTCTCTGATATTGATCTGAATGTATTCTGCGCGCTTCGGTTCGCTTGGATTTTGCCTTATGATATATCCGTGATCTTCTGCATCTATCAGCAGTCCTCCCGCAAGAAGTATTGCATCTTCCAGTTTCAGATTACCGTCAGTAGTGATTGTAAATGTATCCGGGTTTCTTACAGCTCCTGCAATGGAGAAACTACTCGGATCAACATAAGATTTGAGTGTCATCACCTGTAACTGATCACCATTACTGAGTTCAATATTGTCAGCTGAAGACGGATTGTCAAGAACAGACTGCAGATTTATTCTTTGATAGCGGAAAGTACTATCCTGTTGAAATTTTAAAAGATATGCATAATCAAGCCTTGCTTCCGGCTTCAGCTTGCTTTGATTAAGAAGATCAGCTACCCTCATTCCCGGTCTTCTTTCATATTTACCCTGGAAGTAAACTGAACCGGAAATATTAACAAAATTGAGGGAATTGTCTTCAATGGTTTTAATCTCAACTTTATCCCCGTTGTACAATACATAATCACCGCCTGACGCAGCCAGTTCTCTGAAGTTGATATTAGTGATCACCTGCTTGTCATCAAGATACCTTGTCACTTTTACGTCGGCCAAATATCCATTAGCTTTTACGCCACCTGCAAATTTTATAAGTTGACTAAGATTTTCCTTGTCCAAAAGTTCATACGCCATAGGCCTTGTAATAGCACCTTCGATTTCAACTACTTTTTCAGCAACAGGAACATGAATGAAGTCATTGTTTTGTAAAAAGAAATTTTTTGCAACTCCGGGGTCATTCATGAACTCATATACATCAAGCATGCGAACAATGCTTCCGCTGATCACTTTGATGCGGCGAACAGAGCCAATGTCCGTAGGTCCACCTGCAGCACTAAGCACATTAAAAGCTGTATTAAATGCAGGAAGGGTATATGTACCTGGAGTCTTAGCTTCTCCAAGGACATTGACAGATATGTTTCGTGGTTTATTTAATGTCACCTGGAATTCGCCGCGATCGATAAGATAGTATTGCTTGTATCGCTGAAAAAGTAATTCTTTCGCGTCACCAAACTTCAACCCTTTTAAAATTATCCTTGGAAGATCTTTGGATGGTTTTACAAAACCATCCGGTCCGATTTCAAGTATCTCGTCAAATGCAGACCGGCCAAATCCAACAATACCTATTTTATCACCTACACCCAGAATGTAATCATCTGAGGGCGGCACTTCATCTGCTTTTTGATAAATGGCTATTGAATTGTTTTTAAATATTTCCTGGCCATAAATTGGTGTTTTTTTGACTTCGACAGGAGAAGGGGGTGGCGGCAGGATAACCGGTTTTTCAGTAGCTACTATTTCTTTCTTCGCAGGATTAACATCCGGGTTCAGTGTTTTGGTCAGGACAGTAGCCTGAACTTTCTGCTGATCTTCTTCAATTTCTTTGATGGTCTGAGCGACGACACCCTGAAACTCTGCTATCTGGTCGGGTTGGATCTGATCCGGATCAAATCCTTTCTTAATTAATCTCGCCCTCAATGTATCCTCGTTTACACCACGCTCGGCCAATAATTCACTTGCTTGTGCAGGAGTAATCTGAGCACTGACAGGTCTGCAAAATGCTATAAGCAAAAGAAAAAGAAAAAAGCAACTTATATGTTTCAAACTTGTACCGCGCATGTTTACGAATTAAAAAAAATGTGCTCATCATTTGTTGAGTTCTTTCCGGAAATATTCCAGGGTATGAACCAGCCCTTCAGATCTGACCACTTTAGGTTCCCAACCCAGCAATTGCTTAGCCAGTGCAATATCTGGTTGCCTGACCTTGGGATCATCCTCAGGCAATTCACGATAATCAATATAAGCCTTGGGATTACCTACAAGTTGAATGATCTCTTTGGCCAATTGCATTATTGTTATTTCATCCGGGTTTCCAATATTGACAGGTAATGAATAATCACTTAACAACAACCTATAAATACCTTCCACCAGGTCGTCAACATAACAGAATGAACGCGTCTGGCTTCCGTCGCCATATATTGTCAACCCTTCACCTCTCAAAGCCTGTGCCATAAAGGCAGGTAATGCTCTTCCGTCTTCAATCCTCATCCTGGGCCCATAGGTGTTAAAAATTCTGACAATCCGGGCCTCCAATCCATGAAACCGGTGATAAGCCATCGTGATGGCCTCCATAAACCGTTTGGACTCATCATAAACACCTCTTGGTCCGATCGGGTTGACATTGCCCCAATAATCTTCTTTCTGCGGATGGATTAAGGGATCTCCATAAACCTCTGACGTTGAAGCTATTAGAATCCTTGATGCTTTTGACTTTGCCAGTCCCAACAAATTATGTGTACCTAATGACCCAACTTTGAGTGTCTGGATAGGCATTTTAAGATAATCGATCGGACTGGCTGGAGAAGCAAAATGGAGTATGTAGTCAAGATTCCCGGGGACATGAATGTACTTTGTCACATCATGATGATAGAAGTCAAACCTGGCATCAGGAAAAAGGTGCTCGATATTCTTTATTGCACCCGTCAATAGGTTGTCCATCCCGGTGACATGATAGCCTTCTTTTAAAAACCGATCACAAAGGTGAGACCCAATAAATCCGGCCGCGCCGGTGATTAATACCCTTTTCAATACCTTTATTTGTGATTTAAGCTTTTATGAGTAGCGCAAAGATACTAGAATTAGGTTTTAAGAGGCTCCTGACCTTCGTCTTGTCAATGGTTATAATTACAACAACGTATAGCCAGTCAG
The DNA here is from genome assembly GCA_040004485.1 of Saprospiraceae bacterium. Taxonomy (GTDB): domain Bacteria; phylum Bacteroidota; class Bacteroidia; order Chitinophagales; family Saprospiraceae; genus Opimibacter. The sequence goes on along the minus strand of JBDUAU010000708.1, from coordinate 1,861 downwards.
GTAATAGCGTCAAATTACTGGAGTTCAAATATGGGTTCCAGGTTCCTATGGCTGATATGAATACAAGATTCGGAGGAAGTAATGATCTCGGGGTAAGCCTTCAATTTGCAAGTTTAACCCACACTTCCTTTATAGGGGCAGAAGGAATATTTTTCTTTGGAAGCATTGTTAAAGAGGATGTCCTGGCTCATCTAAGGACATTTGATGGCAGTATACTGGGCCTACTTGGACAAGCGGGGGATGTCAGCCTGAGAGAAAGAGGTTTTTACCTAGGTTTAGATGCAGGAAAAATATTTAAAACAACGAAAGTTGAAAATAATCTCACCGGTTTCAGAGCCCAGATCGGTGCCGGACTATTGCAACATAAAATAAGGATTCAGGACAATTCAAATAATGTCCCTGCACTAAATCATAATTATATTAAAGGGTATGATCGCCTAACAAACGGACCTGCACTCCATCTTTCACTGGGTTATCAATACGAGAATCCAAACAACAATTTTCATTTTAATCTTATGGGGGATATCTATGGAAGCAGGACGGCATCAAAAAGAGATTATGATAACCTGACCGGAGGATACCTTGACAATAAAAGAACAGATATTTTAGCCGGCCTTACGCTTTCATATATTGTATCAATCAGCAGAACTGATAAAGCGGACCATATCTATTATTAATCCAAAGTATGTGGCCGATCTATTATTCAATCATGTATCTATTTGTTTTGGGAATCCGGATTTCATCAATCTGGAATCTGAAGTCCGGGCAATGGATAAAGGGACGTATTAACTGGCTACAAAAAATTAATCAATTACCTCAAAAGTCAGAGTACAGAATCTGGTTTCATGTCGCAAGCCTTGGTGAATTTGAACAGGCACGTCCGGTGATTGAAAAAATAAAAGATGTGCGACCGGGTACAGAGATCATCCTTAGTTTTTTCTCTCCTAGCGGATACGAGCTCAAAAAAGATTACGCGTTTGCGTCAGTACATTATCTACCTGCTGATTTGCCTGGAAATGCAAAGCAATGGTTGAATACTGTTCAGCCTGATTTTGCTGTATTTGTGAAATATGATCTATGGCCGGGTTATCTCAAGGCGTTGTCAACTTTACGAATTCCTGCATTGCTCTTTTCTGCGAATTGGATTCCGGAAAAAGGAATGAACTCATGGTCAAATCCGTTGACTAAAGACTTGTTGAAAAAATTCAAAATCATTTTTCTTCAACGGCCCACGCATTTGGAATTATTTAAAAGTTTAGGATTTAAGAATATTGGAGTTGCAGGAGATACAAGGATAGATCGAAGCCTTAAATTACCCTTGGAAGCTCTGCACCGGATTCCGGCAGAACTTTCTTCATTAGGAAGCTTTGACCTTGTAGCAGGAAGTACGTGGCCTGCAGATGAAGATTTATTGATTGCCGTCATCAATACACTTGATTTGAAAGTGATCTTAGCTCCTCATGATGTTTCAGATTCAAACATTAAAAGGTTACAAAAAAATATTCAAGGCTTTTCAATTCGGTTATCTGAATTATCAGCATTGCATCACGATGCGAGAATTGTGATTATTGATAATATCGGGCTATTATCAATTTTGTATTCCTTAGGAAAAATAGCATACATAGGAGGTGGTTTCGGAAAAGGAATTCACAACACCTTAGAACCCATGGCACATGCAAAACCCGTACTATTCGGTCCCCATTTTCATAAATTTCCGGAAGCTGTTGATATGATAAATCTTAAGGGTGCCTGGACGGTCCGGTCAGTGCCTGACCTGCTTGCCGTCCTGAATGAACTAAGAGAACCAGGGCAGGCTGAAATGGCAGGCCTGAAATGCAAACAGTATCTGGTTGAAAATGCC
>JBDUAU010000071.1:0-5744 GCA_040004485.1 Saprospiraceae bacterium | reverse complement strand
GGCGAAGTGCTGATCCTCCATCTCAACCGCCCCGATTCGCTCAACGCCCTGAATTCCACAATGTTCGATGAGCTTGATGCATTCTTTAGTTTTGACTATAAGCAATACCCGGCAAGTTGCATCATCATCACTGGCAAAGGAGACAAAGCATTTGCCGCAGGAGCAGATATTAAAGAACTACATGGTCTTTCAAGCGCACAGGCAGAATCACTGAGTCGAAAAGGTCAAATCATCTTTAGTAAAATTGAAGAGTTTCATCTTCCAGTCATTGGTGCGATCAATGGTTTTGCTCTTGGTGGCGGATGTGAATTAGCGATGGCATGTCATATCAGAATTGCTTCGACAAAAGCTAAATTTGGCCAGCCCGAAGTTGGCTTAGGCATCATCCCCGGGTATGGAGGCACACAAAGATTGATTCAACTTATCGGCAAGGGGAAAGCAACTGAATTATTACTGACTGGAGATCTGATCAACGCAGAAGAAGCACATCGTTTAGGTCTGGTGAATTATGTTACCGAACCTGAACAGCTGATAGATCGTGCTATAGAAATGGCTGCAAAAATGCAGACAAGAGGACCGCTGGCATTATCAGGTGTGATCAGAAGTGTCAATCAATATTTTTCATCAGGTCATGAAGGCTTTTTATTTGAAGCCAAAACATTTGGTGAAGTAGCATCGACAGAAGACTTTGTGGAAGGAACAAAGGCGTTTATTGAAAAACGAAAGCCTGCCTTCCAGGGAAAATAATGTACGAATTCCATAGTGATAAAGAACGGTACTTTGATATACAGTATCGCGTGACGAAGGACTACATTCTTCCTTTTATTCAAAACCTTGCGCCAGGAAAGAAATGGGACCGTGTCCTTGAAATCGGTTGTGCTGAAGCCGGTGTGCTGAAATGTTTTCTTGAAGAAGGATCTTTTTGTACGGGCATTGAATTGTCATCTTCAAGAGTGGATTCAGCAGAAAAATACCATGCAGAAGCTTTGAAAGCAGGACAAATTGAATTTGTCAACCGCAATATTTTTGATATTGATCCTGAACATGATCTTGGAGGCCGCTATGATTTGATCATTCTCAAAGACGTGATCGAACACATCCCTGGTCAAAAAGAATTTATGCATCAGTTACCTTCTTTCCTGAATGAAGGCGGATATATCTTTTTTGCATTTCCACCGTGGCAGATGCCTTACGGAGGCCACCAACAAATATGCAGAAGTAAATTTTTAAGCAGGTTGCCTTATTTTCATTTGCTACCTAAGCCAGTGTACAAAGGAATATTAAAACTAGCAGGAGAAAAGGATGCCACGATTCAGGATCTGATGGAGGTCAAATCAACAGGGATCAGTATTGAACGATTCGAAAGATGTCTGAAATTCAATAACCTCAACGTCGCAGGCAAACAACATTACTTCCTCAATCCTATCTATCAATATAAGTTTAATGTCAAGCCTCGTGTTCAATCAGGTTTTCTGAGTCGTATCCCATGGTTGCGAAATTTTATCACAACCGGTTCGTATTACCTCGTTAAAACAAAAAGAGTTGCAAAGAATTAATTGAAACTCATTCCCCCGATTGAAATATATTTTGTTGCCAACTTATATTTTTGGTGCTGATTTATCCAGTAGTGCCTGAATTGAATTGGCAGAAATGCTATGATAATTTGGTTTTGCCTCATCAAAAATACTTTTCGCCTCCTTATACATTCCTTTTTCAGTTAACGCGGTATAAAGTGGCGTCAGATATTTTCGTCTGCCTACATTGACCAGGAATGTCCTTATGTCAGGGAGAATTTTTTTACCATATCCCTGATAGATGGCTAGCTTAAACCACGCATCCTTTATTTCACTATTATTTGATGCGGTGAATCCAAAAGTATCATCAAGATCAACCATATCAGCCTCTGCTAAACTATCCGGCAGTGCTTTAATAAAGTGAAGCCATTCATGCGTGCTCCAGTTTTTAGTCTCCAGCTTAGAAGCCTTCCTTCCATTCACGAAGAAGGCCACCTGTGTATCAACCTTCATAAAACGATCAGTTGCGAATACGGGGATGGTGTCGGGAAGTCCTGGTTTATAAACCCATGCATCTACATTGACATATAAGTGATTTGGTTTAATTAAATTTTCATCCAGGTAAGCAAGAAATTTTTCCGTCGTCATGGATTGAAATTTGTGCTCAGTAAAATACGTTCTTAGGAATGCATCAAACTTCTCACGTCCTGCCTTTTGTTCAAGCATCGTCAGGAACAAAGCTCCTTTTTCATAAGCCACACTTGTCATCCCGTCATCAGGATTTCTTCCGGCCAGATTGAGAAAAAGATGTGTGTCCTCCTGGGACAAATCTTTCATTTCTTCCTTCAGATCCTGTATTCCCAATGTAGCCAGCATGTCACTATAAGACTTATCATATAGCGCTTCGATAATGCGTCTTTCAAAATAATCTGTAAACCCTTCATTAAGCCAGAAATCATTCCATGTTGCATTAGTGACAAGGTTTCCTGACCAGCTATGTGCAAGTTCATGCGCAATTAAAGATGTCAGTGATCGATCACCTGCGATAATGGTTGGGGTTGCAAAAGTGAGACGTGGATTCTCCATTCCACCAAAAGGAAAAGAGGGCGGTAATACGATGACATCATATCTTCCCCACTGATAGGGGCCATACAAAGATTCAGCAGTAGAAACCATTTTTCCCATGTCTGCAAATTCATTAGCCGCCTTATCCAACACGCCGGGTTCTGCATATACACCCGTTCGTTTGTCAATTGATTTGAATTCTAAATCACCTATAGCTAAAGCAATCAGGTAAGAAGGAATAGGTTGATCCATTTTAAATGTATACACACCATCTTTATTCTTTTCCTGTGGATTCGTAGCGCTCATCACGGCCATAAGATCTTTAGGTACAGTAATTTTAGCATCATATGTCATTCTGATACCGGGACTATCCTGGATTGGAATCCAGGTGCGTGTAAGAATGGCCTCGCCTTGTGTAAACAGATACGGATGTTGTTTGCCTGCAGTTTGAGAAGGAACCAGCCACTGCAGAGCTTCAGCTGTCGGACGGGTAGAATAGGCGATGATCAGTTTTTTAGAATCATGACTGACAGGTATGCTTAGTGCCTGACCTAACCACTTATCATCTTTTCCTAATGTAAATGGAGTATTCTTTCCATCGAGAGTTACCTGCTGTATATCAAGATCTTTTGTATCGAGAATAATACTGTCTGCACCTTCTTTCACTTCTATGTCATAAGTAGCTGTTCCGGAAAGCTTCTTTATACTAAAATCAGCTGTGAGTTCGAGCGATAAATGTTTCACGACAGCCTTGTCTGGTTTTGCATTCGAATGTATATCGTTCACTGTTTTGCTTTTAGCATCTTCTGATGTCGTCGTTGTATTATTTTCTTTACATGAAATAAGTGCAACGAGTGAACACAAGAGGAATACATGATGGATTTGAGTTTTCATTTTATTTAATTCTATAGTGTTGAATAATTTATATCGGATCAAATCTGCGGCCGGTGCGATCAATGATCATATTACCTGCCTGTTGTGTTCCCATCACGAAAATATCATTGATATTGACATGCAGAGGTCTTGATGCGATGAAATAGATAGTTTCCGCGACATCCTTTGATGTGAGGGGATTAAAGTCAGAATATATTTTAGCTCTTTCTTCATCCCATTCAAACCGGACGCGTGCGAACTCCGTTTCTTCAACATGTCCCGGTGATATCTGAGATACTCTCACATTGTGCACATGCAGTTCTGTCCGGATAGCCCTTGTAAAGCCATCCACAGCAAATTTGGTGGCACAATACACATTTCCCTTTGGGTAAACTTCTTTACCTGCTGAGGATCCGAGATTGATGATATGGCCGGATTTTCTGGCTACCATTCCCGGGCTCACAAGACGAGTCATATACATCAGGCCTTTGACATTGGTATCAATCATTTCATCCCAATGTTCGATTTTTCCTTCATGCACGTAATCTAGTCCTCGCGCCAGACCGGCATTATTGATCAGAACATCGATCGGTTGAGAAATCGATTCCATCGCTTTTTCACATTCGCTATAATGTCGAACATCAAAACACAAGAGCGTAATGTTTACCGAAGTGTTTTGCAGAATTTCTTCTTTGATTTTTTTAAGTCTGTCTTCCCGCCTTCCTGTGAGAATTAAATCATAACCATTCATAGCGAAAACATGAGCAGTAGCCAACCCAATTCCGCTTGTAGCACCGGTGATAAGTACACATTTATTCATGAACCTGCGTCATTTTTTTTACTATTGAATCAAATTCATATTTGAATTCCTTATACCCTGATGTGGCTGGACCTTCAAAACCTGTATGAATGGAAACCACTTTATTATCAGCATCCAGGAAAATTAACGTTGGATATGCAATGACATTATTGAGCATAGGCAAGACTAATGATGCTTTGGCCTTATCATTAGATCCGCCATACAAAATGCTATATGGAATTTTTAGTTTGTCGCGATAGGTTTTTATAGCATTGATTGCTTTAGCTTCATCTGTATGTCGTTCAAAAGAAATACCTACGATTTCAAATCCTGGTTCAGGATGTTTAGCTAAATAATCAAGAAGGAAATTTGTTTCATCTCTGCAATTGGGACACCATGTGCCCATGATCTGAATGATTTTAGGTTTGCCTTCGTAGCGCCCTTTTGAAATATTCACAATGTTACCTTCAGGATCAGGGAGCGCAACTGCAAAAGCCTCTGACGCATTTTTCATTTTAGTTAATGAAAATGGATCTCCTAAATCCATCGCCTGGATCGAGTCATTCCGATGTCCACTCCAATACGTTTTATAATGTTTACCTGATCTGTAGATACCTGTCAAAGTTCCATCAGGGAGAATTTTAGCCTCATACAGATAGGCATGCGAGCCATCGAATGTCGAGAGATAGAGTCTGTCTCCATTCACTTGTCCTTCAAGAAATCTGTCATCACCTGTATTGGTCAAAAATGTTCCTGTCAGTTGATTCCCTTCTTGTTTGAAATCACCGATGGCCTTGTACGGATGTTCTGTTTCTTCTTCAAAAGTACATTCCCATTTTCCGGATAGATTTTCTTTAGGTGGATCAGGGAGTTGGAAGAAACGATTGGTATGTCCGTTAAGTGCTTTAAACTTTATCTGATAATCTTTCCTGTTTCGAACTACCCAAAATCCTTCAATCGCATCTTCCTCATATTGCGCTTTGATGTGGGAATCATATACAGGGAAATCAATCCAAAGTGTGTCACGTGCAGTTCTCCTGTCAGTACCCATCCGGATATCATTGACGATGATCCTTTCCTCACCGTTGTGAATCACAATGTGAAACGAATCAGGTGTGTCATATACCACTTCAAAATTAAAGGGTAATTCACCATTTGATTTTTCATCAAAACCACTTAGATCATCACTGAGATAAAGCACACCTCTCCAAATTCCCGGAGGAAGTCCTTTGAAAGGCTCTCCAAGTTTGAGACAAGAAATTTGTGTAAGGACTATAAAAATAAGAACAAGAATGATTCGCATTCGATTATGATTTTTCACCAACAAAGTGATGATCCTTATCCCGAAACAGGATATTAAAAGTAGTCAGGCTGCCGTAGATACGGGTGATGTATTGTTGCATATCGATTTTATCTTCTTCACTTAGCTTGGGATTGCTGTTAATTTTCTGCTCGAGCACGCGTAAACGATCGCGCAGCATGACGATCTTATG
>JBDUAU010000380.1:0-5747 GCA_040004485.1 Saprospiraceae bacterium | reverse complement strand
GACAACGCTTATCATGTCGTAATGATTGATTCAGCGCGACAAAGTATTCTTATTGATGGCCTCACGATTGCGAATGGAAATGCAAATGGAGTAGGGGATAACAGCAATGGTGCTGCAGTATTTTGTCTGGGCAAACTCACCTTGCAAAACGTCATGATCAAAAATAGCGTTGGTTTGAGTGATGGTGAGCTCATACGAATCCGTAATGCAGCTGCCCAACTCAAATTGAAAGACTGTACACTGCGCGGACCAAATGACGGCAAGGTGAAAGTGATAAATACAAATGGTGCGCAACTTATAATTCAGGGAAGTACGATGATATTTGAGTAGTAAGATGATAACTCCTGCCATGGCAACCCTTCCATGGGTGGTGTTAGCACCATCACCTATAAAAACAATATTTGATTTTTTAATGAAAATTTAGTAACATAGTAGTCCATTGCCGATGAGGTCTGATTAAGGACAAACAATAGACGGTCATTATTTTGAAAATTGCCTACAGGGATGGAATAAAAAACAGGAATATGAAATCAGTTTTCTACATCTTTATTCAACTCGGTATCATCTCATCCATTTCAGGCCAAAATCATTGGCTTGTTCCGGGCTCAAAATGGACATATGAGTTTGGGTCAATGGTAGGTTATGGATTGACTCGTTTGGAAGTTATGCAGCAGGATACAATCTTTGGCACAAAACATGTTAAAAAAATTCTCTCCACAACTATTTATATTAATACCGGCATTATAAATAGTCCGGTGGACACTTTTACTGAAATTTCTTACGCCTTCGAAGAAAACCAAATCGTGTATGGTTATGAACCTAATTGGTTTGAGAATTGGAATGTATTATATGACTTCAATAAGAATGTGGGCGATACACTTCAATACATGTATTTCGGCGGTTGGAGTCCTTCACCTTTTGTCGTCGATTCGACAGGTACGATTGAAATCAATGGGAATAGCCTTTCTTTTCAGGATATAATTTTCCCTGATCTTTTTGAACCGGGGGAAATGAGTAAAATCAGAGTAATAGAAGGATTGGGTTCGATCAATTCCTTTTTCTTTCATAGCCATACGATCATCCAACCCTTTGATTTTCCTACATATTCTTTCCGATGTTATGAAGATCCGGATATAGGATTGATCAATTTAAGTCATGACCAGGTGGATTGCGATTTTATTGAAGGAATCTCAGCATCACATACAGCATCTATTCTCAAAACAACAGTTGTTCCCAATCCTGCGACTGATGATGTATTTGTACACACAGACCTTCAGGGCATCCATAAAATATTGGTTGTTGATATTGTTGGTAAAGTCCGGATAGTCGAATATGCCGACGCTCATGAGCCTATGAAGATCAATATCAGTGAATTGGAAAACGGTATTTTTTTCATATTAGGAGAAGATAAGGCCGGGGGGATATTGTTGCGTGAGAAAATATCTAAAGTAGGTAATTGACATTTCAACAAGTAGTAGGAGCAGACTCCTGCCACGGCATAGGAAATATTCGTTCCTTTAATAAAATCAATTATAAAGCTCCCTTCTATGACATCTCTCTCCGGTAACATTTGCCTCGCACTGGCTGCATTAATTTCGGTCGCCCTGCTGTCTCCGTTTTTTCAGCATAAAATATCTACAAGCAATGACCAGGGAGCAAGTGGTTATATGGTGATCATTGTCATTTTCCTCTCTTTGCTTTTTTTAGGTCTGATGTCGATTGTCTATATCGCCATAAACAGACAGGGTGGATTTACGTGGATTTCCAATAATGGCACTTTGCGATTTCTTTTTCTTTCCATCGGCTTATTATCGGCAGTCATCATAGCAGCTATAGGTATTATGAACAGGTTTATGCCTGTCTCCAGTTCTGATGTTCTTCAGTCATTGATGAAGGCCGTTCCTGTCGTGATATTTGTTGTTCTGCTTGTCACTGGTTTTATTTTGAATAATAATGCTATCCGCGAACATGTCAATTTATTATTTTACAAATGGCCTTTATTTCTTGTGGATGGTTTGTCCCTGGTAGGTGTCTTATTTCTTGCGGCCACCACCTTGTTTTCAGGTACTTCCAGTTTGGAAGATTCAACAAGGAATTATGAAAGTGCTCCATCCATTAAAAACAGCAGGCTGGCAGAAATTGAAGAATCAGATGTAAAGGAAAACAAGATGCGGCTTTTCGAATTCACCGGTGGTCTTTATCCGCAGGAAGTACGTGATAAAGCATCAGCAAAAATCAAAACCAATCCGGATTGGGAGAAAGAAATAATCGACATGCTGGAAAATGATCAGGCATTAGAAGCTTTCAATTTTCTTCAATCCAATGATGTAACAGATAAAAAGTCATTTCTTCAACCGGTATTTAATGGTGTCATGTCCGTTGCCGCATACATCAGGCATACGATACAAGGCACGAGCCCGTCGGCATTTGATGATAGCATGTTTTCAGATGAAGTCAACCGAGTACTTCGGACAGTTGAAAAATTTGAAGGAAATGGTGTGGATTATCTTCCAGCTGTGCGTGAAATACGTGATGCATTAGATGAGCCTGTTTTAGGCAAGAAAATCAATTTTGATTGTAGAACAATATTGGATAGCTGGATAGGGAAACATTAATCCAATAGGCAACAAACAATAAGCAAAATTTTAATTTGCGTTAATTTTCGAAATTTGCGGCAAAAAATCCAACCGTCCGCATCCTCAATTTATACCACTTAGAAACTTAAGCAAACTTAATGCTTCGACCCGCTTGACCGCAACCATGTGCTTCAGCTCAGCAACCGCCACTTAGAAATATTGGAGTTATTATTTTTAATACTTGATTTCACTCAAGGAGAATCAAATCTTAATCAATCATAACTTTTCTTACCTTGTCCGCGTCCTCAATTTTTACCACTTAGAAACTTAAGAAAATTTAGGGAGCCACTTAGAAATATTGGAGTTATTATTTTCAATATCTGATTTCACTCATTGAGTCAATAGGCCGAAAACAGGCTATTAGCAATAAGTAAAAGATTAATTTGCGGTAATTTGCGAAATTTGCGGCAAAATCAGGAGTAACAAGAATCAAATCTTATTAATTTATAATTGATCTTATTTTATTATGACTGACGTCTTCGATTATGACTACGTGATTATCGGCAGCGGTTTCGGTGGCTCGGTTTCTGCATTGCGTCTTTCTGAAAAAGGATACAAAGTCCTCGTCATTGAAAAAGGAAAATGGTTCAATAACGCAGATGACTTTCCAAAAACCAACTGGAACCTGCGCAAATGGATGTGGTTTCCGAAATTGGGAATGCAGGGCATTTTCAGATTGTCATTTTACAGACACGTCGCTGTATTGAGTGGTGCAGGTGTAGGCGGTGGTTCTCTTGTCTATGCCAATACATTACCAATACCATCAAGATCGTTTTTCAATTCGGGTCATTGGAAAGGTTTATGCGATTGGGAACATGAATTGAAACCATTCTATGCGCTTGCCCGGAAAATGTTAGGTGCTGAGAAGCATCCCTATATGAGTCGAAGTGACAAAGTGATGCAGACTTTAGCTACGGAGATGGGAGATAAAGATGCATTTCAAAAAACAGATGTCGCTGTTTATTTTGGAAAGCCCGGTGAGACTGTTGCCGATCCTTATTTTGATGGCATGGGCCCTGATCGCACTGGCTGTACATTGTGTGGTGGTTGTATGCTGGGCTGCAGGTTCAATGCAAAAAACACTTTGGATAAAAACTATTTGTACCTCGCTCAAAAATCAGGTTGCGAGATAAAAGCGGAAACAGAAGTGTATGATGTCATACCCTTTAGCCCTGATGGAAGTGAGGGCTATGAAATCAGATGTAAAGATTCATTATCCTGGTTCCCAAAAAAAAATTCTGTAAAAGCAAAATCGGTCATTTTTGCGGGAGGAGTTTTAGGCACAATGAATTTATTGTTGAAACTCAAAGCAACATCGTTGCCCAATCTTTCAGATGTACTTGGCAAAGGGGTGCGCACTAATTCGGAAAGTCTCATTGGCGTGACGACATTCGACAAGACAGTTTCTTTTTCGGAAGGCATCGCGATCGGTTCCATTGTGACCATTGATGAAAATCGTCATGTTGAACCTGTTAAATATTCAGAAGGCGCTGGTTTCTGGCGTTTGTTTATGGCGCCGATGGTGCAGGGTAATTCCGTGGTGAGCCGCTTCCTGAAAATGCTTAAAGATTGGGTACTCCACCCGGTCGATAACTTTAAAATATATTTTGTAGATGACTGGAGCAAACGAACGCACATATTACTATACATGGAAAGTATTGATTCGACATTGCGCATGATGCGTTCGAAAATGGGTTTTCTGAAAACAAGTATTGAAGCGGGTGCTGCTCCGACCGCCTTTAATCCATTGGCCCAATCCATAGCACGCAAAACAGAAAAAATAATAAATGGAAAAGCTATGGTCATGAGTACTGAATCTTTATTTGGTATCCCGACGACAGCACACATTCTTGGCGGAGCCTGTATGGGAGAGAATGTACAGAGTGGGGTGATTGATAAAAACAACAATGTCTTCAATTACCACAATATGATGATATGCGACGGCAGTATGATTTCAGCAAATCCCGGAGTGAATCCGGCATTGACGATAACAGCTATTACGGAAAGAGCTATGAGTAAGGTCAGAGACAATAGGTAAAATAGCAATAGACAATAGGCAAAAAACAAAAAGCAAAATATTAATTTGCGGCAAATACTACTACCGTCCGCGTCCTCAATTTTTACCACTTAGAAACTTAAGAAAACTTAATGCTTCGACCTGCTTCACACATCCATTTACTACAGCTCAGCAACCGCCACTTAGAAATAGTAGAGTTATTATTTTCAATACATGATTTCATACATCGAGAATCAAATCTTAATCAATCATAACTTTTCTTACTTTGTCCGCGTCCTCAATTTTTACCACTTAGAAATATTGGATTTCATAATATAACTTCTTTTCCTTTCTGCCCTTTCCGCCCTTTCTGCCTCTCCTTTCTAAGGATTTACTTTAATGATCTTACCCACTGCCACAATTTTATTTTTTCCATCAACCACATGATAAATGTATACACCACTACTCAACGATTGTAGCGAAATAGTTTCATGATCTGTCGTAAGCTCTCTTACAAAAACATTTTGTCCATTCGCATCAAACAATCGTAAAGTATATTTCCCGGAAGGAATATTTCTTAAATCAAATGTTGCTTCTTTAGAAACCGGATTTGGTGAAACCACTACCTCATTTTTTACGTCGACTACAGGACCCACTGCGCTCGCGATACCGAGATCTTTATATTCCACTTGTGTAGCGAAAGATTGTGTCGGGTCGAGAGTAACGATGGCGATCGGCTCTTTTGCCGTATTGCTGAGAAATTGATTCGTGATTGTTGTGTCAGTACCAAAACCCGGAAGTTGTCCTCCAATGATTGTACTGATATCTACCCAGCCAATAAAGGTGTGGACATCAATATTGGTGGTGGTAAAGTCAGTGCGTTTTTCTCTCAACACATCATAGTTACCTCCCGGGATCGCCAGCGTACCAAAGCCATCCACTACTTCAAGACGCTGGAGATTGATACGTAAACGAAGGGAGTCAAACAAACCCGATGGAATGCCCAGGCTGTCCAGGATGCCGCCCGGGATCGCAGCACTGGAAATGGCTATTGTCGCATTAGATTCGGTTTGATATATATCAAAAAACGCCAATGGAGCACGCCGCTCAGGCAC
>JBDUAU010000356.1:0-5748 GCA_040004485.1 Saprospiraceae bacterium | reverse complement strand
GATCAATTGAAAATTATCCCGAACCCGGTTATAACCACAGCAGCTGGGTCAATGATGGAGGAAATATGCTTGTATTTACAGATGAAACATTCGGAAGTGATGTCAAAATTGTGGACATCTCTGATCCTGCAAATATTTCAATTGGTGACATTCATACTTTTTACTCTGAATTGCTGGGAGCAGGAGTGCCAGGCTCAAGTTGTGCACACAATCCATACATCATCGGCAATCTTGCCTATATCTCTTATTATGAAGATGGCGTGCAGGTGTTTGATATTACCAATCCTGCTAACGTAACCTCCTATGCATATTACGATACATATCCATCGAATACCCAGTACAATGATTATATCGGCTGTTGGGGCATATATCCTTTTTTCGCATCAGGCCATATTATTGCGTCCGATATGAACAATGGTTTGTTTGTGATGGAGATAACAAACAATACGCTTGGTCTGGAATTTTTATCCTTTGATGCTACCAGGCAGAAAAAAGATGCCAGGCTTGCATGGACAGTATCGGACGTGTCAGATGGAAATTTATTTGAAGTTCAACGATCTTCCGATGGCGGCAAGACGTATACTTCAGTCAGTGATGTCAACTATTATGAATATCAATCCCAGTATACATTCACCGATAAAAATATACCTGGCCAGGATAAGCTTTTGTACAGGATTGATTTTGTTCAACTGGATGGTAAATTGGTGCACTCACCTGTACGAAGTATTTCTGCTGAACATACAGCACAAATGGTCAGTGTGGTCAATCCAATGGCATCAACGCTGTCACTAAATATTTTGAATCCGATTGAGTCTCTTGATTTAAATATTTATGATATGGATGGTAAAATAGTGTGGTCACATATGGAATCGGGTGTGACAGCCAGGATGGATATACCTCTAGATCATTTGATCCCAGCCCAATATGTCCTAACATTAAAGTGGCCAGGTGGAGCAGAAAATCTTTTAATCCAGGTGATTAAATAGGATATATAGAAAACCAGAGATATGGCCTTTCTATGGAGTTTACTCCGGCAACATTTATATTAAAACATTACCAGGCAATTTCCTCAGTCTCACTTTGCTCATTATGTTCGGGAGGATTGTTTTGATTGCTGGCTTCCCATTCCGCTTGCTTGCGATCAAATTCTTCATAATCGTAGTTTGGCATCAGGTCAACTTTCACATGTTCGACTACTTCCTGGAGTGATGTAAGGAAGCGGTTAAAGTCTTCTTTATACAGGAAGATCTTGTGGCGTTCGTATGTATCAGAGTTGTGTTTTTTTGTGCTCTCTGTCAGCGTAATATAAAAATCTTCGCCCCGCGTCTTGCGAACATCAAAAAAATACGTCCGTCTGCTACCTGCCTTGACTTTCTTGGAGTAGACATTTTCAAACCTGGAATCATTACCGTTCGACATACCTCATCTTTTTTGCTTTACAAAACTAAGTTTATAATTGGAATATCCTAATAAGGAGGGAAGAAGGAAAGAATGCTTCGACTTGCTTTACTCAACCTCGGGCTGTACTTCGACTTGCATCGCACTTCCTTGTGCTATGGTTCGACAAGCTGTCACTCAACCATCTGCTACAGCTCACCAACCACAGCTCAGTAACCGCAGCTCAGCAACCGGGTGGAAAAGGCAGAAAGGGAAGAAAAAGTAGAAAAGGGTAATCAGTGAACAGTAGACAGTAATTATGCCCCGGGGGTTTTGCAAATCCATATTCCGCAGGAACAGGAATGACAATACGTTGGGGTGACTCTTCGACACGTACGGTTGAATTGGTTGACTATGCTCAGTGCATGGAAACTCTAATTCGCTGGAGCAAAAATTGCCTCCCAAAGTCCCCCTTTTTCAGGGGGTAGGGGGTAACTCCTAAACATCCTCCTCCTCCAACGTGCTCACAAGTTGCTGCTGCCATAGCTCATAATAAAGTCCCTGCCTTTGGATGAGTTCATCATGTGTTCCCTCCTCTATCAGCTTGCCTTTGTCGATAACCAGGACCTTATCATATTCAAGCATTCCGACGATCCGGTGCGTGATCATAATGGCAGTTTTATCGGCCAGTTCCTGGTTGAGGAAATCCACGATGGTATGTTCAGTATGGGTATCCACAGCCGAGAGACAGTCGTCAAGAATCACTAGTTGAGGTTGACGGATGAGAGCTCTTGCTATAGAAATCCTTTGTTTCTGGCCACCTGAAAGGGTAATACCACGCTCTCCTATCCGGGTTTCAAATTTGTCGGGAAGGGAATCAATATCCTCATATACAGCCGCAAATTTGGCGAACTGCTTCACTTCTTCCTGGGGAGAATCAGCTGCACCAAACCTGATATTGGCACTAATGGTATCTGAAAAAAGGAACACATCCTGAGGCACATATGCTATCTGATCCCGTAGTGAAACAAGGTCATAATCTTTGAGTGAAGTGCCATCTAATAATATTCTTCCTTTAGTCGGATCATACATCCTGAGGATTAGATCGGCCAGGGTTGTTTTCCCCGCAGCCGTACGCCCTATGATGGCAACCTTTTGTCCGGGATGAATCGCAAAACTCACATCATCTATTGCTTTGATGCCTGTATCCGGATAAGTGAAAGAAACATGATCAAATACCAATTCTCCTTTTACCTCACCCTTGTAATTACCTTGATTGACAATGGATGGTTCTGAATTCATAAACTCATTGATCCGACCTTGAGATACATTAGCCTGCTGCACGATTGAGGCGATCCATCCAATGGCTGTAACAGGCCATGTAAGCATGTTGATATAAATGACAAATTCTGCAATGTTACCAGTCGTGATACGGCCATCGAATACTTGTAGTCCACCAACATAGATGACCAGTATTGTACTCAACCCGATCAGCACCATCATCAATGGAACAAACATGGCTTCGATGAGACCGAGTGACATATTCTTCAATCTGTAATCTTCACTTTCTGCAGCGAAGTGCTTACCAAAAGCTTTCTCTTGTGTATAAGATTTGACAACACGAATTCCTGAAAATACTTCCTGTACAATACCTGTCAATCGACTGAGCTTGACCTGGATAGCCTGGCTTCTTTTTTGCACGAACTGACTTACATAATAAATCGACAATGATAAAATGGGTAATGGCAATAGTGAATAAATCGTGAGCCGCACATCGACTTTCAACATGGCGTATACAACCATAATAAAAAGCGTCACGAGATTGATACCATAGAGTAAAGCAGGTCCGAGATACATTCTCACCTTGTTGACATCTTCTGTGATGCGGGACATCATATCACCGGTATTATTGCGACGATAAAAACTTTTGTCCAGATACTGATAGTGATCATAGATTTCTTTGCGCTGATCATACTCAATCAATCTTGACATTACGATGATCGTCTGGCGCATGAAGTACATGAAGATGCCCATCACTAAAGCAAGAAGTAATACCAAGCCTCCGAATCGAAGAAGAGCAGGGCTAAGTGTATGCATGATCACCTCTTTACCTGAGGCATCAGCAGCATTATAGAGTTTTAGTTGGACTAATACATAATCCAGTGCCTCGCGCACGATCTGGGGCTGCCATGCCCGAAAATAGTTACCGGCAGCGACGAATATGATCCCGAGGAGGAGATGGTATTTATACTTCCAGAAGTACTTATTGAGCGATTTAAGATGTTGCAAACGGGTTCAGGATTTAAGGGATGCAAGATAGGACAACCGAGAGACATCAATTGTTGCCTGAATCTCCTTATTTCACCTTGTGCATTTAAAAAAAATCGACAAAAATGCTATTAACTTTTCCTCAGCGTCTCCTGGAACACCCTCAATTTCCGCCATTCACTACTCGCCGCCATGACGGCTTGCTTAGCCCAATGGGTAGGGTCAATAGATTTATATATTCCACCGGCTTCAGATAGGATTTTCTTCAAATCTTCAATGGATGCCTTCGTCAGGTCGTTCCAGGTATGAATACCATTCGAATGGAGCAAAGCAGCTGTCTTGGGTCCAATACCTAATATCAACGTCAGATCATTTTCAGTCACCTGCCTTCCCAGTAATTGACTGACATGTTCATAATTTGCTCGTGTAGCATTGGCAGAAACAGCCCTTTTTAGAGGCAATGCTACATTTTTAGATTGGAGCAATTCATTTTCTATCACTCTTAACCGTTGCTGATAAGAATCGATAGTGGAGTTTAATTCGTCAAGCGCAGCTTTTTGATTTCTGTTATTTGTTTCGGATTTACCAAGCTGTTCCTGCTGATCAAAAAGACTTTGCTGCTGATCAAATATTTTTTTCGATTGTGCATCAAGTTTTAATTTACCCTCTGCAATTTCATTCTGCAATTGTCCCTTCACCGCTTGTTGAATTTTCAATTGACTTTTCAATTCTTCTGCCTGATCTCTTTCGAGGTCAAGACTATTTGACAATTTCTTAACTTGTTTTCTGAAACTACCCCAATAAAAATAACTGAGCAGAATACCCATGAGCATCGAGCCTACGACAATAGCCAATGTCTCTGCAACAACAAGAAAATTGTCACTAAAAATATCGAGCAAGTACATGTTCATTCTTTTTTAAGCCTACTCAAAATAAATAATTACACATCGGTTCCGGATGGCATGTGAACTGCTGCGCTGACCCGTAGAAAGATGAATCTGTTCAGCTTTCCATCCTTTCGCCACCAACACCCGCTGAACAATAATCGCTCTGTCTAACGCGATATCGGCTGACTCAGCTATTCCGCCACCATCCGCGATACCGACGATAAACGTCAGGCTATCCTTCCGGTCAGAATGCTGATCAAGCCATGCATCCAATCGATTCAATACTAATGGGGGGAGAATTAAAGAGTCTTTGATCGGAAAACACATTTCAATCGTGTCTCCCACTATTCGTAACAAATTAGCCAATGCTATCCGTTCCATGCTTATCGCTTCGAATGGATTGGATCTCACATCAGCATTTATTTCTTTTGGCAGCACCTGAATCATAATCCTATTCAAAGGCACCTTTACTAATTTCAACATATTCCTCACTCGTTGATGAGCTATAGCTTCATCCAGAGGAATCGACCCTTGTTCATCGAGAAAATAATATCCCGTGATGATCAGGGCTCCCGAGTTCGAATCTGCCAGTTCAACATCTTTCAGCCATTCTTCATATCCTTCCCCGGCAAGAGGAATATCTGAGGCCCAATTAAATGCTATGGGGTACTTCAGATCCTTTATTCGTTGGATGCCGGTCGTTTCATTCATCCGGTGAAACCGTGGAAATAACTCTTTTGCATACAGCCAGTAGCAAAAAATAATCCATCCGGCGAGCAGCGCCAGGTATGCTATATATTTCTTCTGCAAGAATATTAAGGGTCAATTCCACAGGAAATAGGTTAAAAATCGTGCCAGAAAATACAAATGGAAATTGAAAAAGGATCACATTGGAAAGAGTCAAAAAAAGCGCCACTTAATGTACTCCGATTTCGCTTATAACTACATACAATATCAGCAAGTTATGATATCGTGGCACGACTCATCGTGGCACGACTAGTCGTGCCACGATGAGTTTAGTCGAGTCAATAAAAGGAAACAAAACGAAAGATTTTGGTTTTTACCGGTCACATTTTACTCCTCTCAAGACATTATAGGTTGACACCAGTATAAAATGATCAACCTCAGGAATAGTCCGTTTTTATGGATAGCAATTATGCTATTGATTTCATTCCGTGTATCAGAATGGGCCGGATCTGGAATGAAAGAATGGCTG
>JBDUAU010000181.1:0-5751 GCA_040004485.1 Saprospiraceae bacterium | reverse complement strand
AATATGACCATCCTGGACGTTCTGTAACCTGCCGGTAAAAAAGCATATATCACCAGGATGACAAGAGCAGACCATCCGAATCCAACCCATGACGACCGGGAGGTGAGAGGCTTATCGTATGCTCCATTTAAAAACATAACTACAGACCCGGTAAGAACATATAGCGGAATATTAAAGAAATAAAATGATGGTTTAAAATAACCTGTTTGGCCAAAATAATATCGTTCCCAAAGTTTACTGACGATGTAAAAGGAAATAGAAAATAAAATAATGTCTACCATCACGGCCCACCATTTTTCTGCCATACCTTTCAACAACCTCGCAAGACCATGAAAATAAATAGCAAGTTTTATGAGTTGTTTTTGACCTTTGAATTCGGGATTTTTTTTCGTGAAGATGAGCATCGCCTGATAGAAAGTAAGAATATAATTCAGGGAAGATTTGCTGGTAGATTCTCCTTTATAATGAATAATACTTGTCGTGGGTAAATAATAAATAGCATAACCGCCCTTGGTTATCCTGTACGATAGATCAATATCCTCACCATACATGAAGTAGTCTTCATCCAGAAATCCGATTTTGCCTAAGGTTACTTTACGCATAAACATAAAGGCACCTGTAAGCACTTCAATCATTGCAATTTCATGTTCACCAATGTGTCCCTGGTAATAACTGTTCAGTTTTGCAGAATGGGGAAAGAATTTGTACAATCCTGACATTTTCATAAATGATGCAAGCAGGGTAGGAAGACCTCTTTTTGATTCAGGCAGAAATCTTCCGCTTCCGTCGAGCATTCGCACACCTACAGCGCCTGCATCCTGATGCTGATCCATAAAATTAAGACAGGTCGTAAACGTATCCTCTGATACAATGGTATCCGGATTCAAAAGGACAACATATTCGGCATTACTTACAGCCAGCGCCTGGTTATTTGCTTTTGCAAATCCTTTATTATCACTGTTGGAAATAAGCCGTACTGAAGGGAAATGTTCCTTGACTAATTGTGATGTCCTGTCGACAGAAGAATTATCAACGACTATGATTTCACCATCAATGTCCTTCATCGCCTGTCGGACAGAGCGTAGACAGTTATCTAAAAAGGGATACACATTGTAACTGACGATTATGACGGAAAGTCTCAACAGTATTTGATATTATGCACTTTCAGTCAATTCAATATTCGTTCTGGCTATTATCGAACGTCCCAGGGTGACGCCATCAGCGTATTCCAGTTCACCACCGAACGCGACGCCTCTGGCGATAATACTGATCCGGACGGGATGGTTTTTGAGAAGTTTTGTCAAATAGAAAATTGTCGTTTCACCTTCTATAGTCGGGCTGATCGCCATGATCAATTCAGATATGCCCTGATTTTGAATTCTGTCCAGAAGACTTTCAATAGTAAGATCTTGTGGACCGACACCATCGATCGGAGAGATGATTCCACCAAGTACGTGGTATAGACCATGGTATTGACCTGTATCTTCAATGGCCATAACATCACGCTCAGATTCAACTACACAAATGATATTTTTTTGTCTTGATCTGTCATCACAGATGCTACATGTATCTGTATCGGCGAGATTATGACATGTCTTGCAATTCTGAATATTCTTCTTTATGCCTTCTAATCCCTCCATTAATTCGGGAAGTAAAGTAGACTTGTTTTTTAAAAGAAATAGCGCAATACGCAATGCACTTTTACGGCCTATGCCAGGCAGTTGTCCGATAGTGCGAATCGCATACTCAAGATGTCGGGAAGAATATTGTGCCATATAAATTCAAAATTAGATAAAAAGCTAATCCTGTGTCCGGATGTATTCAGACAAGCATGGCAACAGGATTTTCGAGAAGTTGCTTGAATGTCTGAAGAAATTTTGCACCAGTAGCACCATCTACAACTCTGTGATCACAAGACAATGTCACTTTCATCACCTTTGAAACATTTATCTTACCATCTACCAAGCTTAACTCATCTGAAATAGTGCCCACAGCCATAATAGCTGAATCAGGAGGGTTAATGATAGCGGTAAATTCATCAATTCCAAACATGCCCAAGTTCGAAACCGTAAACGTATTGCCTTGCATTTCCTGAGGTTGTAATTTTTTCTGTCTTGCCTTATCAGCCATGGCGGTTATTTTGGTATTCATCTCACTTAGTCCCATCTGATCTGCTCCAAAAAGTACTGGTACAAGTAAGCCCTCATCTACTGCCACTGCGACCCCGATATTTATATCTTTATTCACCCTGATTTTATCACCTAGCCATGACGAATTGATAGCAGGATGAACCCGCAGGGCAGTAGTGCAACCTTTAATAACAAAATCATTTATAGATATTTTAAATCCGGATTGTTCATTGATCTGTTTTCTGGCCTCAATGATTTTATCCATGACAATTTTAATGGTTAAATAAAAATGAGGTGCTGAAAATTTACTTTCGACCAATCTTTTCGCAATCGTCTTTCGCATTTGAGAAATCGGGAACTCTCCAAATTGAGAAATTGAAGGCCCATTCGATTTCGCGGATTGTGTTTTATTATTTGCAACAAAACTTTCAACATCACGCTTGATGATACGGCCCCCGTCACCTGTTCCGGTCAGAGAAGAAATGTCTATTCCTTCATCGGCAGCTATTGTTTTCGCGAGAGGAGAGGACTTTATTCTTGACCCGGTTTCCTGTGAGACTTCAGGTTTTGACGATAGCGTTTCACTAAGATTTTGAGATGGTTGGCTTGTACTCCCGGTAGAAGTTGATTTTGTTACGGGGTTCTCCTTTATTGCCTGATCAAGGTCATTTTTCTTTGAGGGGGTAGTTTCAGCTGATTCATTCTTTGGAGCCGATGCAAGCAAGCTTCGATAATCCTCATCTTTCGCACCGATAATGGCCAGAATATCATTTACCGGGACAGGCCCCTCCTTAACGCTTATATAGAGTAAATACCCTTCGTTAAAGCTCTCAAGCTCCATAGTCGCTTTATCCGTTTCAACTTCAGCAAGAATATCGCCAGGTGAAACTTTATCGCCCACTTTTTTAAGCCATCCCACGATGTTTCCTTCTTCCATGGTATCGCTCAGTCTTGGCATTCTTATGATTTCAGCCATTTTGATCATCTGTTTATATGATGTGGTAAATTTAGCTATATAGAATTAAGAAAATGAATATCGCCTTCTTAAAAAGTCAAAAGCCCCTGATCAAAATTGAACAGGAGCTTTTGATTTAATAAAAAAATCTATCTCAAATAACCCTATGCGAATTTTTAAGACTAATAACCAGAATTTCTGTTGCCGGAGTATTTAGCCCCAGGTCTTGAAGAACCTGGAGTATTTTCTCCTGCTTCAGGGCCAGAAGGCCTTGTCATTTCGGTATCAGTCGTTGTTGCTACAGTAAACTCTACGCGACGATTGATGTAATGTTCATATTCTTGAGTGGCAGAAACAGCGTGATTATCTTTCAATCCTTTCACGATTGGAGAAGCTTCTCCTCCGTATGTAAGGATAAAACGGCTTCTGGGGATATTATAATTAGCCACCAGGTAATTTATAGCTGCATTTGCCCTGTTATAAGACAATACATTATTGTATTCATCTGAATCTCTATTGTCAGTATACCCATGAGCAACAACCTTCATGTCAGGATGTGAATTCATAACTGTTGCCACCTGATGCAATGAACCATAGAATTCTGGTTTTACATAATATTTATCCAGATCAAAATGAATCATCGGCAGGAACCAATTTAAATTACCACTCATTGCTGCACCTCGGGTATTGATGAGATCAACAACCTGATCTTCGGTCATGTATTTTTCAGGTACCTGGGCAACACCATCTTTATTGACCTGATAACCGGGAGGAGAGTATGGTTCCTGATCTTTGCAATCAGCGATATTATCTCCATCACTATCAAGCGTAACACCTCTTGTGTCAACCGGACAACCGGCGGGTGTATTTACTTCCTGATCTGTCATATCAATTACGCCATCGCCATCGCTATCTGTTAAATCAAATTTTGGTCTTTGCTTAAGTTCAGCAAGATCTGTGTAAGGACCATTTAGTGGATTTACCCAATATAGTGGTTCTACCCGTTTTTCAAATGAACCTAAATTAATACCTAAACGAACTGAAGTATAATGCGGAACATCTTTACTTGTTGATTGATCTACGGCCGACCTGTTCGTAAATCCATCAAGCAGATCATTATCACTGATCATAATCCGATGTTCAAGACTTATGTTAATTCTTTTGGAAAGTTTCCGGGTAAGACCAACACCAAAATTAAAATGAGGAATTACGGTTTTGTAATCACCAAGGAAAGTAATGATGTCTCTTTCTACACCTCCTTTGGTTTCAAAACTACCATCCAAAAGTGCTTTGAGGTTCTTTCTGGATTGATTTCTGCCTTTTTTGGTATTTAGGTCAAGGCCAGCAGATACTCCTGAAAAATCATAGAGTTGATCTCCATTTAATAAATCGACAGAAGTCTTAGGCAAATCAAGACCAATTCCCAGTACAGAGTATAAATTCCATTTGTTAGATGGATTATGAAAAAGTACATTTCCAATGTTAATGATGCCTTCAAAAGAAAAAGCAAGAATGTTGGCTTTGTAGTTTCTGTGAATGTTATCTGCGTTGGTTGTTACATCCGTGTAGTTTATCAAAATGGGTGATGCATCTACATTTTGCAGGTACGTTTTTTCAACACCCAGGAAATTAAATGGTCTGGCATCATAACCTTTAGAGGATTGATATGTGCCATCCAAACGAAAGGATAGGGTGTAGTTGATTGCTTTTCGTATGTGAAGTCCAAAACCATAACCTGCAGGAAATGGAGCTTCAACATCTCCGGAGATAAAGGCTGGACCTGCGTGAATCCCTAATTCCCACATATTTTTGGGCTTGGCAGGAAAAATGGATTGTCCGGTACGCCACATTTTGTTTTGTTCTGGATTCACGGTCATCTCATCTTCAATAACAGCAGGGGCGAATTTGGCATTCGGTTCCTGAGCTTTAACATTTAGAGTCAATAAAAAAGGGAGACTAGACAGCAGGACGTATAATAGTCGTGTCATAGGGTTAGGATTTATTAACAATGAATTACTTGAGTAAGGCAAAAATATCCTTTTTTTCTTTAGGAATGCAATTATTTAGGTATTGTTCACTAAAGGAGTACATTAAATAAAACTATCATAAATCAGGCCAAATTTTATTTAACATATTAAATAAAAATTTAATATATTTGGGTTATGATAGCTCATTGGTGTACTCCTGACGAAAAGTCAGTTCTCCGGCCAGACAGACTAAGTAAAGGCTCTTTATGGCATAAAGTCAAGTTTATTCATGATGAAGATCAAAAATGTACATCAGAAGATCTGGTCATCGTGAGTTTCGACAGGCTGGTTTCGCAACGAATCAAAAAGAATCTTTACCAGTTTAGTGCAACACCCAGTCAGGCGCTCAATATTGTGGATTGCGGAAATTTCATTCAGAAGCAATCCGATTCGATTATCCCCCTTTTAAAGGATATTAATGATAGCGGAGCCGTTTCCTTATTGTTAGGCGCACCGGTAGGCTTCATGCGTCACCAGATCAATGGAATGAGAATGGCAAGCATAATAAGGGAATCCAATCTGGATGATGATATTCACCTTAGGACGGATTCGCCGGGCCCTTTATTCCAATATATCGGGACACAAAGACACCTGGTCACCGAGTCACATCTGCGGGTTGAAGGTCATTTGAGACTAAGTG
>JBDUAU010000444.1:0-5768 GCA_040004485.1 Saprospiraceae bacterium | reverse complement strand
GTGGAACCACATGAACTTGATTCAGTAACCGTGACAACCGCATTACATGTCCCAGTTGCACTTGCTGTCTCTGTGATTGTTCCTCCACAATCGGTTGCTGTTGCTGCGGCAAGGGCTGCAGCCTGGGCTGCGGCTAAACTGGGATAACAGGCCGCTATAGTTCCCGGCGTAATCACAGGTGGTGAAGGGGTAACGTGAATGTTCTGGGGACACTGACGATACAGAACGGTATCTCCATTCGTATCTATAAAATATAAACTATACGTCCGTACAAAATTGACACCCGCTCCACCAGATCCGCAAAAAGTCACATCGCCTACATCCGTATGTTTGAGTACAAGTGAGGCACCGCATGTGCCCGTATTTGTAAATACGCTCGAAGGGCTTGTGAACGCGGCAGGTACACTGGACTGGCAGCCTGTCGTATTAATATCAGAAATATTACTACTACACAATGGTAGTGTGGTACATGGTGGGGGCGCCGTACACATATTACAGATTTTCACAAATGCACTTGAATTGAGACATAAGTCAAGTGTAATCGTATTTATTCCATAGGGGAACGTAAATGTAATACTCGTCTGAGAACCTCCATTTGATAATTGAGTACATAATCCATTGATAAGCGCATACGTAGCATCCAATTCTCCATTGCATCCTGATCCCTGGCCAACTTTTAGTACAAATTGCTGGGTAGTTGAATTGGCAGGACGGGTGATGATAAATTGATGGCAATGCCAGATATTATTTGCTGTAGCATTACAATCTGTTTGAGTCCCCTCGATATCACCCACGAAATCTACTGTAGCAGTTCCACATTGAGGGATAGTGGACAAATCAATCGCAGTCTGATGGGCTGCCAAACATGTGGTAACTGGCGTTGGACATTGACCAAATAGAGATCCTGAACATGTCATAAAAAGTGTGATCAGAGACAGAAAAGCAAAACGCATTCTGAATGGTAAATCCGGCTTTGTTTTTGAATGTGAGATATGGTTGATCAAACCAGTGGAACCTTCGAAGGCCACGAAGGAATCTTGTAAAAGCATAAGCAAATATTTCACTTTTTGCAGTCCGGGAGATTTTAAATGTCTCTTTTTGTTAACTAAATGTTGACCGCAATGCGAATATATATTACTTTTTGGGGTGGGGTAAGTGAGGGGCATATGCAAGTTGTGTTAGGGTAATGTTCCAGGCAGATCTTTAAGGTCTGTCTAATTCCCCAAAAGTAGAAATAAAGTCCGGAAATAGTATTTAATATGATATTTTATTAAATATATAATGATCAATTGTTCTGGTTCTTACAAATAATTCTAATAAATATTATCCCAGACCTATTTAATATTGATAAAACAGCCCTCCGAAACTTGTTAATAAACAAATGCTTAGCAGATTTCCGAGTAAGTTTGTGGTTGACCCAAACCAACAGATTGTTTTTTAAAATCAAT
Organism: Saprospiraceae bacterium; assembly: GCA_040004485.1. Classification (GTDB taxonomy): domain Bacteria; phylum Bacteroidota; class Bacteroidia; order Chitinophagales; family Saprospiraceae; genus Opimibacter. Next base: position 4,320 of record JBDUAU010000444.1, on the reverse strand, counting down.
GCTTACCGGTTAATTCTTTAAATCCGTCAATTTTGTCATTGGGTAATGTCACAGATAATTGATAGTGTACGATCTTCCATTCATTTTCACGCAGTTCCATGATTCCGGTGCTCCGACAAATACCCATCCTGGTGTCAAGCAATTCATCAAACCATGCGACATGTCCGCCGGGTGCAACGGTAATATTTCTACTCATTGGCCTAAAGACCCATGCCGAATCACGAACAAAATATTTTTTTGACCATTCTCTTAGTTCATCTCTCTTCCATCGTTCACTTGCATCTGTCCCGATATAAATTCCATCTTCGGCCATTCTACCAAAAAAAGTTTTTTCATCTGCCACTGCAGCTGCATGATGCCATTCATTGGCAAGCGAATCAATAACTTGTATAATGTCTTTGTCATTGATGCAGTCCTTTTGTCGTCTCGTATCTGATATCTGCGTGATCTTCCATTCCCCTTTGACCTTCATGAGCTGCATACTATTCACACCACAATGACTGAATTTTCCATCATAAAAAAATTCATAGGGTGCCCACACCGTAGCCATGCCTTCATCAATATAACATTGCCAGCCAGTCATGACTTCTTCTATCTCTGTATCGCCAATGAGTTCTATTTGCCTTAAAAAATCATATATGGTCGCATATTTGGCCATATAATTTCCTTTAGAATCATGAGCATAGGTCATCAGTTGTACACCGGGTATAAAACATTGATGCAATGCTGAAGTATCTTTTTTCAACATTGAACTAAACATTTTATCTACCACTGCACGCACCTGGACTTCCTGTGACCAGCCTTGCAGAACAGAAGAAATAAAGATGAGAATCAAGACAGTTTTATTCATCATTTACTATTTTGAATGGCAAGATAAAGGAAGCAATGAATTGAGAATGGCCTCACTACTCTCCAGGGCTAAAAATTCGACATAGTGCCAGAGAGAATAGATTCATCTCAATGCGTTACACTGGATTGTGTTGCAAGCTGAGGAAGTTCCTGTACAACTTCAGGAATCCGGGCCCCCTTATATATCACCTGGTGATGTACGGCTACCGGCCATGGATTTAAGACAGGTAGTCCGATATAATGATCTATAGCTTCTTTTGAAATTGAGCTTAGTGTTTCTAAAGATTCCCAGATATTTTCACTCCATTTTATCTCATGTCTGAGATAGCAATGTTGATAGGCTTCTGCGATCAGATGTAATCCTATGTTATAATATCCTTGTTCAAGATGTCCTTTTAATAGATGGGGAACAGAAATGATCAATGACCCATCTTCCTTTTCAAGTTCGAGAATATGCGCATCATCCATAAAATGAGGGGTAAGAAAAGGATGGTGATAAAATATTACTCTGTCAAGACCATCATAATTATAGGCTTCCTGATGTATAGTCAATAAAACAGCATAATATGCAAGAATGAACTTAACGTCTTCTGGTGCTTCCTGCTCATTTTTATCAATAAAGTCTTTCTTCAACACCCACCTCATCATACGATCTTCAACCATAAGCTGTTGCATTGTCGTCATTGCATTGAAATGTGGAGCCGTATTCAATAGCATACTACGCATGGCACTATCTAATTTCAAGGGTGCTCCCCTTGTCATCATCTGATCTATCTGAAATTGAAAAATATACGCTGTGACGAGGATTATAAGGCTTATGGCCAGGTAAACGATAAGATCATCCCTGTCTCTGAAGAAAACAAAGAAAGCAAACCCTGCAACGGCTGCAGCCGCTAATACCATTATCCTTCTTGAGTTCATGTTTCAAAATTATGGGATTGAATACCTAATTAGGAAGGAAAGTACTACTTTTGCCTCCCCTCGCAGCAACTCGCTGTAGAAAGGTGAGGGTACCTTAGCTCAGACGGTAGAGCAACGGACTGAAAATCCGTGTGTCCCTGGTTCGATTCCTGGAGGTACCACTAAAAAGGACAGATCTTCCGATCTGTCCTTTTTTTATTCATTTAATGCTTTAAAGGATGCAGAGAGCTTTTGCGCTAAAGCCGCCATGTCAGATGAAGAAACATCTACCCGTTTATTGGTAAAGGAAAGATCAGAAATGAAATTGATCGGAATAAGATGGATATGCGCATGAGGTACTTCCAGTCCTGCTATCATGACACCCACACGCAGACAATCTATTTCCTGATCAAGGACCTTTGCTACTTTTTTTGCAAAGAGGTTGAGTTGGATTAAATAGTCATCATCCAGATCGAAATAATAATTCACTTCAATCTTTGGGATCACCAGAGTATGCCCAAAGACGATAGGTCTGATATCAAGAAAAGCAAGGCACCTGTCATCCTCAGCTATTTTGTAACAGGGAATTTCTCCGGAAATAATTTTTGAAAATATCGTGGACATGATAGCATGACTTAAAAGAAAATATCAAGTACTTCGAATTGCATTTCTCCACCCGGTGTAATAACGGTTGCAAACTCACCAATTTTTTTACCTAATAATCCACTACCAATAGGACTACTGACAGAGATCTTTCCTTCCTTGAGATTGGACTCGCTTTCGGAAACGAGATGATAGGTAAACTCACCTTTATTTTTCGTATTGCGGATTTTCACCTTTGCCAATACAGTGACTTTTGAATTATCCAATTGGGATTCACTGATCACACGGGCTGTTGATAATACCTTTTCGAGATCAGCAATCTTCAGCTCCAGCATTCCCTGTGCATCTTTAGCAGCATCATATTCCGCATTTTCGGACAGATCACCTTTATCCCTTGCCTCAGCTATAGCACGTGAAGCTTCATGTCTTCCGGTGGTTCTCAATTCTTCCAGGTCATGACTTAACCGGTTGTAACCCTCCTGAGTCATGTATTGAATATCACTCATGGTCAATAAAAATTTAAATGTTTTTGATTTGCACTATTTAACTCTGAATTCCGGCCCATAAATTTTTTCTACGATGTAGATGGCGTCAAATTCAGCTAGGTTGGTTTGTGTTTATGACTAAGATGAAAAAACGTTCTCAACTGTTACACCAGCTGAGAACGTTCAATATTTTAATGAGGCAAAGGTAAGCAATAATCCTACCTCTGTCAAGACTCTTTACATTTTATACCGTATGCTGAAATTGTGTGTTCCATTAAATCTAAGGGTAGCCAGGTAAGCATAATCTATGGCAAACCGGCCGGTTGATTCCTTTTTAGTGGGGACCTCGATCGTGATCCCTGCGGACAAACCGGAGTAGAGTTGATGCTGAGGGTCATTTGGAGATATGCCCAGATCATATCTGTATCCTGCTCTTGCCATAAACATTTCCTTGAAGGAATACTCAAGTCCGGCACCCAACTGATCTACTGAAAAACTATTGGCAGTAAAATTTCCTACGGCTGTAAGACGATGATGTTCTCCAGCCCAAAAATCGTACGACAGGCCAATATTAAGCATAGAAGGGAGTTCAAAACCAGCGGCCCGCTGGGTCACGGTGATCACGTAGGGGTCAGTTGGGTCAGGATTAGGTGTCAATAAGGCTAATCCTTCCCCGCTGAACTTCATTGGGGATCCCATATTTCGAAGTGAAACTCCAAATTTAAAATTGTCCTTTGCCCCTGAGACATATTGAACACCAGCATCCAGGGCGAATCCAAAAGCACCCACGTCAGCTATTGTCTCTGAAATACCTCTCAATAGAATACCTACAGATACCTTTTGGGCGAATGTATGGCTATATGAAAGTGCAAGGTTGAAAAAATTAGGACTATATGTTCCTAATCCTCCTTCAGGATTCCCTACTGTAGTGACTAGTATGTCGCCAAAATCCATAGCTGTAAGGGACAAACCAAAAGCTCCGTTTTCACCCATTTTTTGGGCCAAACCGATGCTATTCATCCTGATACCTGTTCCTTCAAAAAGCCTGGTGTGGCCAATGACAAATTCAGTTTTATGTATCCTGGATAATCCGGCCACATTTATCTGCATAGCTTCAACACCATAAGCCATGGAGGTTGTGATGGCATGTAAACCGGCATTCCTGGCCCAGGGATTCAACAAGAGTTCATATCCTCCGGCTTCACCCTGGCGATCGGGATTTCCTGCATTGGCATTGAAGGCGACAAGGCAAAAAATGCCTGTCAGCAATTGTAGTAAAAGTCTTTTCATACCTTTCTTTCTTTCAATATATCTGGTTTTTCAATAATGCTTAGCTAACTCCGGCTCTCACATTCATTATAATCCACTTGGATCAAACTGACGACTGATCCCAAACCATTTAATCACCCGCTCACCTAATCCCGGTGCATTGACGTGAATCAGATACACTCCACTAGCTATCGGAATACCCGCAAAATTCTTC
>JBDUAU010000595.1:0-5774 GCA_040004485.1 Saprospiraceae bacterium | reverse complement strand
ATAATTTTTACCACTTAGGAACTTAAGTTCACATAAGAAGTCACTTAGGACTTTTTTCTTAGTGGCTTTCTAAGAATCTTTAAGCTCCTAAGGAAATAATTTTTACCACTTAGGAACTTAAGTTCACATAAGAAGTCACTTAGGACATTTTTCTAAGTGGCTTTCTAAGTTTCCTTAAGTTCCTAAGTGGTTCATTTTTCTAAGTAGTTAAGTTTTCCAAATGACTGACAGGGCTAAATTTTATTGATTCATATCCGTTCTAAATACATATTCCTCTCATTTCCTGAAAAACCGTACTTTCACATTAGTTTTTATCGTTATCTGTAATTAGCTAACTACTAACAAATAATAAGTAAAGTAAGGTATGATGATCTATCACAAGTTCTTTTTAAAGACTCTTCAGACAAACAAATACAAAAGACTGATTATCAATGCATTATTCCTTTTTCTTTTGTGTGGCTTCAATTTTCACACTCTTTCTGCCCAACAAACTGTCCTTTATCAAAATGCCGAAATAGACTTTACCCGCCTCGTCAAAGAATACGACCTGGGCCTCTACGGACGGGCAGCAAGATCAGCTGATAAATTCCTGGCCACATACATCGATCCAAGCCTGGAACAATTCCACCTCGAAGCCGAATTATACCGCCTTCGATCCTTGCTCCGTATGGAAAAGCCAGGTACCATAAAAGAAATCCTACAATTCTCTGATTATCATCAACCTGAAGTCGTCACCCAACAAGCTATCATGATCATTGGCGAAGACGCCTTCGACAATCATCAATACGAAGACGCCATAAAGTACCTGAGCAAGGTCAATGCCGATATCCTCAATTCCGACGAGCGATCAGCCCGATCATTTAAACTTGGTTACAGTCTATTTGTCAGAAAAGATTTTACAAATGCAGCTGCTTACTTTGACGAGACAAGAGATGTACGCAACAAATATTACTATCCAGCCAATTACTATTTTGGCATGACCCAATATTTCAATGGCCATTACAATGATGCCATTCAAAGTTTTGAATTAGTAGCCCCGTCCGATTTTTATAAAGATTATATCCCATACTATATCACCCAGATTCATTTCAACAATAAAGACTATCAGAAAGTAATCGGCTATGGCAACCAGGCGATAAACAGTCCGACAGTCCTCAACAAAACCGAAATCCGTCAGCTCATCGGCCAGGCATATTTCGAAACAGGTGATTATGCATCTGCCATTCCCCATCTCGCTTATGTCAATCAACATAGTGATAAACTGCACGAAGATGATTTTTATCAACTCGGCATTTCGTATTACAACACCGGCGATTATCAAAAAGCAATTCCTGTTCTGCTGGAGATCAGAAATCAAACTGGTGTGAAAGCTCAATATGCTAATTATTATTTAGGTCAGTCCTATCTTAAGACCGGAGACAAGACATCTGCACGCAATAGCCTGATGAATGCATCAAAGATGAATGATGTTCCTTCGATCACGGCAGAAGCCACTTATCACTATGGACGTTTAAGTGCTGAAGCAGGGGATGATGTTGAAGCCATTCGAGTTCTTCAGACCATACTTCCGTCAAGTCCGGTATACAATGAATCTCAAAATACATTAGCTGGCATCCTGACGAATACCGGCGACTATTCACTTGCTGTCCGTGAGCTTGAAGCCATGAAAAATCTGACACCAACCCTGAAAACTGCTTATCAGAAAGTAACACTTTACAGGGCAGAACAATTAATACAGGAAGGAAATGAAGATGATGCTTCTGTGCTGTTAGATAAATCACTACTTAACCCTTATGATAAATCAATCCAAACAAGAGCCCTTTTCTGGAAAGGTGAATTGGCACATCTCAGTGGCAATTTTGCGGAGAGCTTAAAATGGTACGATCAGTATTTTACTTTAGTCAGTGATGCAAGAAATCTTCCTCCTCAGCAAAGCAAACCCCTCGCTCAATATAATCAGGGATATAATTATTTACGCTCAGGCGATTTCATTAAGGCACAGGAAAATTTTGAAAATGCAGTATCCGGAATTGAATCCATGTCGTTGACCGGAGCTCAGAATATATTGATTAAAAATCAGATTTATCCGGATGCCGTCTTGCGTGCAGGAGATGCTGCTTTCAAACGTAATCAATATGATAAAGCCAATCAATATTATGACCAGTCGATTCGAAATCGTTACCCAGGTTACGATTATGCAAAATATCAAAAGGCCATTATCAAAGGTTTGCAAAACAAACCCCAGGAGAAAATAGCATTGCTTGAAGAATTGGCGGATGGGATGCCTGAATCGCTATGGGCAGATGATGCACTCCTCCAAGCAGGGAATACATACCAGGAACTAAACCAAATTCCAAAAGCCATTTCATCTTACGAAAGGATAGTTAACCAATTCAAAGAACGCAGTCCTTTGCTACATCCTTCCCTGCTTCGGCTTGGGTTATTATCATATAACTCCGAACAATATGAGGCGTCTTTAAAATATTATAAAACCGTATTTCAATATAATCCTGATCCACAGACTGCGAGGGAAGCTATGGCCGCTATCCAGGAAATATATGTCAACCAGTTAGATAAACCGCAGGCCTTTTTTGATTTCGCCGGTACTATCCCCGGATATTCTGTTACAGGAATGGAGAAAGATTCGATTCTCTATTCTGCTGCGGAAAATCATTATGCTGATGGGGAATACGATAAAGCAGTTCTTTCATTTCAACAATATATTGATCAAAATCCCACAGGTGCATACACGCTTAAAGCAAAATTTTTGAAAGCTGAATCTTTATCGCTTCAGAAAAAATACAGTGACGCCTTATCGGCATATGAAGTTGTGATTAAACTGGGACAGAGCCCATATCTCTCATCATCACTGTACAAAGCTGCATTGATCTCATACAATCAACAGCAGGATATGGCCAGGGCTTATACTTATTACTCGCAGTACATTCCACTGGCTGAAACTGATGAAAAGCAATATGATGCGACTCTGGGCGCACTGCGAAGCGCATTCAAATTGAAAAAAGCAGATGATGTCTATTCGATGGCATCCAAAATAATAGCTCATCCCAAAGCTACAGATGACATCAGGTCAATGGCTCATTATTATTCAGCAACAATGGCATTGTCAACTGAAGCTTATGATAAAGCACTTGAATCATTCAATTCCGTCATCAGGATCAATAGTGCAGAGTTAGCTGCTGAATCAAGATATCAGATTGCTTTCATCTATGACAAAAGAGGAGAGTCGGAGATCGCCTCCAAACTTGCAGAAGAAGCTGCACGTGCTAATGTCGGTTATCCTTTCTGGGTAGCGAAATCACTCATCCTTCTTTCGGATATTAAGTTCAAACAAGGAGATCTGCTTAACACTCGTGCCATACTGGAAGCCATCCTTGAAAATTTCAAGGGCGATGAGGCGATCATGAAAGAAGCCGGCGAAAAATTAGAAAAGGTCAAAACTCAGGAGGAAAATAAAAGCCGTATCAAACCAACCGGATCTGATACACTGGAATTGCAAAATCCCCGCAAAGACTAAAAATACATGAGACTTATACACTTTATATTTTTTCTCGTTATGTCCACACAGGTCTTCGCTCAAAACGAATTGCCGACAGGACAAATCGAAGTCATCAAAGACTTTGAAGTTCGCTTGCTTGAGACAAAAAAAATCAGAATTATTCCGCAACCTATTGCATTGGATTCATCGCTGAGACGATATGAATACAAACTTTCAGCTCCATCACCATCGATTGATTATGTCGTCACTGAATTGAAACCTTTGGCTATAAATCCGGAAAAAAAGAATACGTATTACCCCTTGTTCGCAAAAGCAGGGTATGGTAGTCCAAATTCCTTGTTGGGTGAAGTTTCATACGACCATCTCCAAAATGACCAGTTGCAATGGGGTATAGATTTCAGAACACTCAGTGCAAACAATAAAAAGATTCCATTGCAGAAATTTTCAGATTCGAGGGGCAGGATCAATGCCAGTTATAATCTGAATGACAACATTCAATTGCAGGGTTATGCAGATGGTCATTTCGAAAATGTTTATTTCTATGGCGCAGAGAATATTCCTTCCAATCCGGATGCATTGAAAAGAAACTATAAACGATACGATGCTCAATTTACGTTAGCCAATCTGGGAGGAGATAAACAAGCACTTCGATATAGTGCACTTTTTCAACATCATTTTGATAAAGATGATTTAGGTTCCCGTGAAAGTGCCGTGACTCTCGGAGGTGAAGTTGACTATAGCCTGACGGCGAAATCATTTCCGATCGGACTTAAAGCTTTTCTTGATTTTTCCACATTAAAAAATACACGTGAACAGTCCGTCAATAATATCCTTCTGGAACCCTTCTTTCAATTTCATATTGGAGGCCTGAAAGTAAAACTTGGCGGAATCGGATTGTTAAATAAAAATTCGAATCTTGTCAGCTCCAAAGAAAATGAGATCCTTCCGGCGATAGAACTGTCATATAATCTATTCAAAAACAGTATGACGATTGAAGCCGGTTGGAAAGGAGAAGTGTATAAAAACAATTTTCATAATCTTTCATCATACAATCCCTACATCAATACACGACTGGATAGTATTAACAACATGATATCCCGTAAGATTTATGCAGGTGTTAAAGGTGCTACCGGAAAATTGCAATATTCTATTTCAGGGGGATATACCACATTTGAACATATGGCATTTTTCCTCCAGGATTATGACAAGCGTGAACAATTCAATCCTGTATTTGATAACGGATCCTATTTTGGATATGAAGGCTCAGTCAGGTATGAAGTATTGAAAAACGTCATTCTTCATGGTCAAGTCTGGCAGCGATTTTATAATCTTGATCATGAAGATAAACCATGGCACAAACCTACAGTTGGTATCGATGGTATGGTGACGTATTCAGGTGGTGATGATATCTATCATGTGTCATTGATCCTCCATTCGGAAAATGGCTTGCCATACAGAACAGTAGGAGGAACCGAAAAACGATTGGATCCATTGATTGATTTGAACCTCCATGGTGATTATTATTTCACACCCATGATAGGTGCTTTTGTAGAGATAAATAATATTCTTGGTAATAACCGGGAGCCGTGGTATACGTATCCATCCTATGGATTCAATGCAAAGGCAGGCATTCTTTTTAGAATGCAATAGATTTTACATCCTCCTTTATCCGGCCTCAGATTATTCCTACATTTACCGTCCAACATTCTTTTTATGAATTTCGGGCTCATAGGCTATCCACTCACTCATTCCTTTTCTAAAAAATATTTTGATGAAAAATTCCATGCACTGAGATTGACCGGTTTTACCTATACAAATTTTCCACTTGAAAATATTGAAGACATATTCTCCATATTGCATAGCGATGTTTTTGGATTGAATGTCACCATCCCTTACAAATCAAGTATCATTTCCTACCTGAATGATATCGATCATACTGCTTTACAGATCGGTGCCGTAAATACATTGGTTCGCACAGGCGCCTATTCATGGAAAGGATTCAACACTGATTTCGTTGGTTTCAGGATTTCTCTATTGGATTGGATTGAAAATCAAACTTTGCCTGAACGAGCCCTTATACTCGGAACCGGTGGCGCAGCTAATGCCGTCAAGTATGCTCTTGATTCTATTGGGATTCAATCTTCTTTTGTATCCCGGGCCCCGGGAGGAGATTATACTTATGAAACACTGAATATAGATGTGATTGATCGTCATTTGTTGATCATCAATGCGACTCCTTTAGGTACTTTTCCAAATA
>JBDUAU010000452.1:0-1741 GCA_040004485.1 Saprospiraceae bacterium | reverse complement strand
GCCGGATATTCCAAATGCATTTGACATCGTTCGGGACAAAGATTGGGTCATACACGCAGCAGGTCTCGTTTCATACAATCATGAAGACAGATATCGGCTGCTCGATATCAATCAGACCGGAACAGAAATCATAGTGAATGCATGTCTTGCTCAAAAAGTAGATCATCTCATTTACATTGGGTCTATTGCAGCGCTTGGAAAAGAAGTGAATCATGAGACACTCAATGAGTCGAAGGCCTGGTTTCAGAATGAATATAGTACGCCATATGGCCTCTCAAAATATTTAGCAGAACTGGAAGTGTGGCGTGGTGCAGGTGAGGGATTGAATGTGTCTGTGATACTACCTTCTATTATTCTGGGGACTGGAGATTGGCATAGTTCAAGTCTTCAATTATTTGATCGGGTGGCTCATAAGATGCCCTGGTATCCGGGCGGACGGACAGGATATGTTGATGTCAGAGATATTGTACAATTCACTTCGCATCTTCTGGAAAACAAAAACATTGGTCAGCGATGGATCTTAAATGGAAAGAATATGAGCTATGCAGATATCTATTTATTGATTGCTAATAAACTTGGAATACAAAAGAAATACAGAGAAGCTCCGGAGTGGTTGGCAAAAATAATTTTGTTTGCAACAAATTTAAAAAAGGGAAGTTTCTCTGTGCCTGAACTTGTCCATCAGGTTTATGGATCATTTAGCTATGATGCATCAAAAAGTTTGACTGTTGAAGGTTTCCAATACAGGCCGATTGAAAAAACAATTGAAGAGATTGTTGAAATTTACCTGGGAAGGGGGTTGTCAAATGTTTTGTCGTATCGGGAAGCGTGAGGCGTGGTCAAGGCCTTTTGGCTTGGTTTTTGTCCTCATGCCAGGTTGGTTAACAAAGTATTAATCAAGGTAGTACATACATAAAATTGTATTAACTAACCATTTACATATTACATATAGTTGATCAACGTTAATGTTAGCCCCTTATGATCTAAACCTTTTGATTTATTGATGACCTTTGCGATCTTACACTTCCAGAAGACAACAAGGTTCGTTTTTTTTGATATTGCCTATGAACGTCAAATTCGTCTGTCGCCTCTTTGTTTCTACCCTCGGACTTCTGAGTGTAATAGCCTGGACTAACCCTTTTGACCTGGACAATGTAGCCGAAAATCACCTTGACGAACAGGAAGAAACCATAAGAGAACGAATTCCCACAGTTGTCACCATTGTCAGTCCCACGTATAATACAATCGTCAGATCTTATCTGAATACATACATCTATCGCCGTCCTGAACAAACAACTGCCATGCTTGGATGGGCTGCTTATTACTTTCCAAAATTTGAAAAAGCGCTCACCGCAGAAGGACTACCCACTGATCTTAAATATTTGGCCATCGTAGAATCCGCGTTGAACCCAAATGCAATATCAAGATCCGGTGCAGGAGGCCTTTGGCAATTTATGAAACCCACTGCAAGAGAATGTGGATTAAAATGCGGCACCTATATCGACGAAAGAATGGATCCAGAAAAATCGTCGAAAGCAGCAGCGTCCTATCTCAAACAACTTTACACGATGTTTGGCAATTGGGAACTCGTCATGGCGGCTTACAATGCAGGCCCCGGACGTATACGCTCAGCTGTCAAAAGAGCAGGCACAAGTGATTATTGGCAAATGCTAAAATATCTCCCTGCAGAAACACAAAATTATGTTCCGGCTTTTATTGCCGTTTCATACATAATGACTTT
>JBDUAU010000641.1:0-19485 GCA_040004485.1 Saprospiraceae bacterium | reverse complement strand
GCCGTTAAATGCAGTTTGTTCACCGGTATAAACATTATTACCTATAAATGCAGATTGCCGGTGATGCACAAATCCCCATTGTGAACCGAGCGATTTATATCGTTTACCGGGAAATACATATCCGAGCTTGGCTCCGATCTGCAATCTGTCAGCATTGATGTCTGCGGTATAATGTTCCGGCAAATCTTCTGCGTGGGTTGCATGGCCACCTTCTTTGCGATCACGTAACCATTGAATATTCAATTGTGCTTCAACACCTGATGTCGGATTGTGATAATCCCATCGATTGTCGAAGGTGAGAAGATTTCCTTTCGGCATATCTGCAAATCCATCTCCGTTGCGATCATGTTTTGTCGGAACCAAACTATAATGCCCAAACAATGCAGTGCTCAGCACCGGACTCAACTGAAATCTTTTAAACATATTCAGTTCAGACCGATAAGCCTCATTGAAATATCCATTGATCAGAAATTTGTCTCCGATGTTTGGTTTTCTGAGCTCAACATTGATTTGTCCGGTCATACTTTCATAACCCTGGACCACAGAGCCTGCACCTTTGCTGATCTGAATGGATTCGATCCATGCACCCGGTGTGTAAAGCAATCCAAATGGAATCGCCAGACCTCTGATGCCCTGCATTTGCTCCTGGCTGATCAGACTATACTTACCTGACAGTCCAAGCATCTGTATTTCCTTAGCACCGGTGACTGCATCAGTGAAGCTTACATCCACAGTAGCATTTGTTTCAAAACTCTCTGAAAGATTACAACATGCGGCTTTGAATAATTCTTCTTTCGAAATACTCTGCACCTGTAACGGATCAAGAAATGAAACTTCTGTTGTGCGCTTACGATGGGCCACTACAACCTCACCTAAAACATTATTCTGTGCTTTGAAAACAACAGAAATATATTTTCCAGATTCAACTTTCAGCGTATCGGGATCATAGCCCAGGTAGACAAACACAAGCTGATCACCATCTTCATGCGTATGTGCAATGAAAAAATAACCTGTTGAATCTGTTGTCGTATTCTTCCGGCTCTGCAGCCAAAAGACCTGTACAAATTCTAATGGGGCTAAGGTGCCTTCCTGTGATTCTTCCATCACTACACCACGAACGGAGATATCCTGTGCGCTGGCTTCCTTCATCATACAGAAGGAAGCCAGACACAATAAGAAAAGTATTCTCATGGCTGTTATTCTTTCTTTGCTCCGCTATCGTATTGACAACAAGATGGTAGTTTCTTGTATCCTTTTGGATCGGCTACTGCAAGTTCAGAACGGTATCCTGCTTTCGCCAGAGCATCAGCTATTTTTTGCTTGTCCATTTTAGCTGAACCAACGACTACAAGTGTGTCTGTTTTGATATCCCATTCTGCCTTCTTTACACCCGATACATCCATGGCTGCGGATTCAATACGGGCTTTGCACATTTCGCATACACCAGGGACCAGAAGTGTAATTGTTTGATCTCCTTTTATTGGAGTTCTGCCATTAGGGTCAACTGTTGACTGTGCTGATAAAAAAGTCGTCATACTTGTGACCAAAGAGATACAAAATAGCAGACGATATATTTTTTGACTGAAAGAATTCATGATTTATAAATTGAAAAGTGAAAAACGAAATGTGAAGTGGATTCAACTTATTGAAAAGTTGGAAAACAATGATGAGACCATTACAATGGTCATCAGCAAATCATGAATAGCTATGCGTAGAAAATAAGCGACTGATGCAGGATATAGATCGGCGGACCTGAATCACACGTATTGCCTTCAACTATAAGCGAGAGGAAATTATTCTCCTGAGCCGGCAACTGGACAGTCTTAGTATGCGTAAATACCGATATATCTATCCACTTTATAAACGAAGGGGTTGTCGATGTGATATTTTGTTTCAACACCAGGACCTGATCGTCACAGCATTTCTTACTTTCTTTTTTGTCACAATGTTTGGCTACCTTTTTTTGGCAACAAACCGGAACATTGACAGGAACATTGTGATCATCGCACTTAGCCGAAAACAAAACAGATACTGATTCCAGCATCCCTTTGCAATAATGCATATGTAGAGGCAGGCCTACCTGCGAGAGCAGGATCAGCGAGGTCAGTGCATATGAGATTACCGGACGGAGCATATAGTTGTAACAAAAGTAAGGGGTTTAAAGTTAACCTCTTGTCATGCACTTGTTAAGGTCGCCACATTAAATATGTGTTAATCCCCAAATCCCTCCCCTGAATACCCTTACTTTTGGTAATATGCTATTACAATTCCTACTTGCTTTCTTTCTTTTTACTTCACCTCAAAAGGCATCAATCCTTTCTTCATCAGTTATATCCGATAGTCTCACAGTCTATATCTTCCTTCTCGACGAATGCACCATCAGCCAATACTACACCCCTCAATTGACGGCATTCTATGAGAAGTACAAGTCAAAAAAAGTTGGCTTTATCGGCTATTTCCCGAACTTCTCTTCAAAGCCCGCCCAGATTGAAGCTTTCGGGAAGACATATCATCTCCCATTCCCACTCAGGCAGGACTATTACAAAGACTGGACTAAAAAATTCGGCATCACAGTCACTCCGGAAGTAGCGGTCTGGGATCATCGGGAGGACCGTCTCATATATCGGGGCCGTGTTGATGACAGCTATGTGAGAGTTGGAAAACGAAAACTACATCCACAAAATGAAGACCTTAAAAATGTCATTGAATCATGGCTGGCAGGTTCCGTACCCCAGGATACGATTGTAACCCAAGCCATTGGATGTTTTATTAACTTTACAGATGCCCTGAGCGAAAAGCAGTAGCAGTAGCAGTTCCAGTTGGCAGTTCCAGTTGGCAGTTAGCAGTTAGCAGTTAGCAGTTAACAGTGGTGAATAGTGTTCTTCAACCACTCGACTCACCCTAAGTCTACAGCAGCCGTGGTGAATAAAAAATTAATTAGCGGTAATTAGCGCAATTAGCGGCAGAAAAATGAGTAGACAGAAATCAATCCGGAATCCAATTCGTAATTCGTAAATATCAAATAATGAAATCAATTCTTTCTATTGCATTCATCTTTAGTGTAGTTGTTACGTCTTCAGGACAGGTGACATTTACAAAGGATATCGCGCCTATCATCTATAACAAGTGCACGACCTGTCATCGGCCAAATGAAATCGGTCCTTTCTCATTGACTAACTATGATGAAGTGGCATCTTATGCGGACATGATAAAATATGTAACGGCCATCCGTTATATGCCGCCATGGAAAGCAGATCCTCATTTTTCAAGATTTATCGGGGAGCGTGCGTTGACTGATGATGAGATTGCAAAAATAGCCGCATGGGTAGACAATGGAGCTCCTTATGGAAACTCCGCAGAAGAACCACCTCTGCCTAATTTCCCTACAGGTTCACAAGTAGGTACACCTGATCTTATCCTGCATTTTGCGCAATCGTTTACACATAAAGGAGGAAATGAAGACGAATATCGTGTGTTTGTTTTCCCTACAGGCCTCACACAGGATAAAGAAATATCAACGATAGAATTGCGTCCGGGCAATCGCAAAGTATTGCATCATGCCTTGTTTGCTTTTGATGTGACCGGTTCAGCTGAAGCAATGGATGCCGCCGATCCAAAATATGGTTATGATGGTTTCGGAGGCTTCGGTATTGATGAAGCACTCAACAATATGTTCCCCGGTTATGTCCCTGGTCAAAAACCAGTTCCTTATCCACATGGATTGGGTCAGACTCTTCCTGCCGGTGCAGATCTTTTAATGCAAGCCCATTATGGTCCGTTTGCAAATGAAAGTGTTGATAGCTCAACCATCAATGTATTTTTCAAAAAAGAACCTGTTGAACGCCAGGTACAAAATCTGATCTTTCTGCCGATCAGTCCGTTTCTCACAAACGACGTATTCCTGATGCCGCCGAATACAGTAAAAACTTTTCATACTCAATACACTACTCCTTTAAAAGTCAGTGTTTTTGCAATCTGGCCTCATGCGCATTTATTGAATAAGAGCTATGAAGTATTTGCAGTTCATCCAAATGGTGATACGACTAATCTTATCCGCATCCCTGACTGGGATTTCAATTGGCAAGGTGTATATAGCTTCAGGAAATTTATTGTTCTCGAGCCCGGTACCACCGTGTATGCTAATGTGACATATGACAATACCGTAAACAATCCAAGCAATCCAAACAGTCCTCCGGCATGGGTAACATGGGGTGAAAAGACTACGGATGAAATGCTCTTTATGCCAATCAATTTTGTCCTGTACAAACAAGGTGATGAAAACATTGAACTGGATGAGCAAACAACAGGTATTGAAGATCCTAATGTTCGTTTTGTCAACCACTACTTAGCGCCTATCATTCCCAATCCGGCTAAGGATGAAGCGATCATCAATTTCGTGCTTGAACATCCTGATCACATCACACTGCGCGTGTTGGATATGCAAGGAAAAGTTGTCGACAACATTGCTATCGATGAATGGAACAGTGAAGGTGCACACCTGCGTAGCATTGATCTGAATCAGTGGGCGCCGGGTACTTATTTCGTGCAGATGCTAGGGACAAATTTTGTTCAGTCGCAGAAGCTGACCGTGGTTAAATAGAAAAAACCAAACCGATACTATTTAAAAATCCGATCTGTTCTCACAGATCGGATTTTTTTAGTCTGGTGCTTATCAAAAGTCTATAGTCATCGATAGTAATCTTTATCCTACAATTTTATACAGTCAAGGTCTGTTTTCCAATAATTAGTTATATTTATGTGTAATTTTTCACATATTCGTAACTAATTATTGGAAAAATGTACTTTAAGCGCAAAATTGCTCTGGATTTAGAGAAGTGGCTTGCTTCAAAAGAAAGAAAGCCTTTGGTGCTCCAGGGGGCCAGGCAAGTTGGTAAAACTTCGCTGTTGAAGGATTTCGGCAAAATCAGTTTTGAACAGATTGCGTATTTCAATTTTGAAGAGAAGCCTGAATTAAAACAAATCTTTAATCAGACGAAAGATGTCAATCGGATACTCCAAAATTTATCCTTAGTTCATGGATCGACAATTACTCCCGGTAAGACACTTATCATTTTCGATGAAATACAGGAATGTCGATCAGCATTGAATTCACTTAAATATTTTCGGGAAAATGCATCTGAATACATTGTGGCCAGTGCAGGATCTCTACTTGGAATTACGCTGGGTCAGGAAGGATCATTCCCGGTTGGTCAGGTAGATTTTCTGACGCTATATCCACTCACCTTTATTGAATTCCTGGAAAGATTGGATCCGGCATTAGCTAATTATTTAAATTCAATAAATACTCTTGAGGCCATTCCCGATATCTTCTTTAATTCTCTCGTTGAAAAGTTTAAAATGTATTTTATCTCCGGAGGACTACCCGAACCTGCGCGAATCCTTGTTGAATCAGGAGATATAGAACGAACCCAACAACAATTAAGAAATATACATGAGGCATATATACTTGATTTTTCAAAACATGTCTCAAAAAAGGATATTCCTAAAATAGGATATATCTGGAACTCATTACCATCTCAACTAGGACGTGAAAACAAAAAATTCCTTTACCAGACAGTGAAATCCGGTGCACGTGCACGCGATTATGAAGATGCTTTGTTATGGCTTGTTCAGGCGGGACTTGTGATTAAGGTAAATAAATGCAACAAACCAAATATTCCTTTGTCTGCATACGACGATCTGTCTGGTTTTAAAATATACATGTTGGATGTCGGCGTTTTGCGAAGCTTGGCGAGGCTAGATCCGATAGCCTTCTTGCAAGGACACCGTTTGTTTACAGAATTCAAAGGTGCGCTAACTGAAAACTATATTCTCCAGGCGGTCCTGCCTCAATTTGATATCACCCCACGATATTGGACCTCCGAAGGAAAAGCAGAAGTGGACTTTCTGTTTCAATATAAAAATGAAATTCTGCCGGCAGAAGTGAAGTCAGATGAAAATGTCCGCAGTAAAAGCTTAACCTATTATCATCAAACTTATCATCCCTCCCTTCGTATCCGATATTCACTGAAGAACCTGGACTATAGGGATGGGCTGTTGAATATACCTTTGTTTATGGCAGATTTTACTTTGGCATTGATCGACAGAATAGGCATTGAAAAATAATTTATTTTTCAGTCAACGCTGGTATGCCGGACTCGTGGAGTAAATTTTTTCAGTGACTACTCACTTTGCCTTCCCGCTACATTTACAACGTAATGGCGGGATCCTTTTAGAAAGGAATTCGAAGTCATCGCTGCGTTCGAATTGCTTATCGCCTGTTGCTCATTATTTACAGGACCTCTGGGGGTAAAGCCTCATTGATTTGAAGCTTTGCCCCTAGAAATTCTCCAAATATCCCGCTGTAATCTTATGGTGTAAAATTCTCCTCGATGTTTTACATAGAGTTCATCAAACATTTTTGAATATAAACAACATATCACATTCAGATTTACAGATCATCAAATAGTCTTAACAGTTCAAGGATCAATAAAAAGTAGATTACCAAAAATCATCAAATCCAATTGAAATGAAATCCATACTACCCATTTTGTTGTGTCTTCCGTTAGGTTCTCTGTTTTCACAAGCATCTGATCAATATATCATTGCTGCCCAGGGCGGTTGCTCTGAAGGGAAGTCAATGGTCTTGAGCTGGACAATAGGTGATCTTGTAACTGAGACAGCCAACCTGAAGGAATCGACCGTCACACAAGGTTTTCAGCAACCTATCATCTCTGTAAAGGAAATCAATGTCGCAAATCCGGTTGATGTCAGTGCTAACGGTGCAAAGACTTTCGAAAATAATGTTGCTCCGATAAACCCCGAAGCTTTCCAGGCGGAAGTTTATCCAAATCCATTTGGAACTGATATCACTATCAAAATAGAAAATGCAGATCAGGAATACTATATGGATATCATCGATCCGGCAGGTAATCTTCTATCAAGAAACAAAAGTCGCAACCCTCAGGAAGTGATCAATTTGCTAAACCTTCCTGCTGCTCAATATCTATTGCGCATTAGCTCCCTTGATGCTAAACAATCAAAAGTCTTCCAGATCATCAAATCAAATTAGTACACCCAAATGTATTCAGGTAATAAAATTGAAAACCCACTTTGCATGAAAAATATCTTACTCATCACCACATTATTGGTACTTGCCATTTCAGGATTAAAAGCCCAGGTTGCTTTACCGGAAGGGATGCGCTATCAGGCCATCGCGAGAGATAACGATGGTAATATCCGTTCAAAAGAAGCACTGACTGTAAAAGCAGAACTCGTCGTACTTGATACGGAAGATGAAGTTGTCTATTCAGAAATTCAGAATACGACTTCGGGCGAGTTTGGTTTGCTCAATATTACTATTGGCGAAGGAAAAAGTACAATAGGTTCTTTTTCAAAGATTCCCTGGAGCAAACAATTGTGGGT
Source organism: Saprospiraceae bacterium (assembly GCA_040004485.1). Lineage (GTDB taxonomy): Bacteria > Bacteroidota > Bacteroidia > Chitinophagales > Saprospiraceae > Opimibacter. The sequence continues at coordinate 12,060 of JBDUAU010000641.1, read as the reverse complement.
AAGGATCTCTATAAAAAATGCTGACAACGATGACTATCAGTTAGTCACCACCAGCAAGCTCTATTCGGTTCCTTACGCATTCTATGCAGCTTCTGCCGGATCATTAATCAACAGGACTCCAGGTGATGATGGTGGCATAGACAGTGATGGAAGAGGACTTGGAGGGGATATTGACCAGACCGCAATCTATTGGGCCCTTGATGGTAACACCAATGCCCATAAGTATAAAGGTGGCGGACCTCCGGTGCTTGGTACGACAGACAGGAAAGACCTTGTCTTCATCACCAGCAACCTCCCGCGTTTGATCATTGATAAAGATGGAAACATCAATTTTCTGACGAACATCGATCTGGATGGTAATCTGAATGTTGATGGAAATACAACATTGAATGGTTCGTTAGATGTCACCGGAATGCATCCAACACATCTTTCTGGCACACTGACTGTAGATAAGGCGACTACACTGAATGATTCGCTTACCGTTCAGAATATGGCGCCTACACTATTGACAGGTACGCTTGATGTGAATAAAACTTTGTACGTCAAAGGCGCAACCACATTAAACAACACACTTGATGTCACCAGCATGAGTGCCACACACCTTACAGGTACATTGGCCGTAGACAAAGCCACTACACTCAATAGTGCTTTGACAGTGACCAATATGGCGCCTACAAATTTGACAGGTTTACTTGATGTTGATAAAACATTGAATGTTGATGGCGCATCTACACTCAACGGCACACTTGATGTGACGGGAATGAAAGCAACACACCTCACGGGTACCCTGGCCGTTGATAAAGCCACTACGATTAAAGATGCACTTACGGTAACGAATATGGCGCCAACGCATTTGACCGGTTCACTTCAGGTTGATGGGACATTCGCAGCAGCAGGAAATATCTCATTAGATGGTCCTCTTGTCGTCAGCGGTATGAATCCTACTCATTTGACCGGTACGCTTCAAGTAGACAAGCTTGCTACTTTGAAATCAGGCATTGTCGTTAAAGGCCAGGGATTATTAGGTCCTAATGGCGATCATGTTGCGTTTTTTGATAATACTGAAGGAGGTACCAGTGATGGTATTGCTATCCGGATTCAGAACAACACAACAACAGCCCAAAATAATTTTGTGACCTTTTATAAAGGAGGCAATGATGTAGCCGGAAGAATTGAAGGTTATGTCCTGAGTGATATTGCATCACCACCAATACCTACAAGCGATGAAATCTGGACTGCAGTTTGTATCGCTATCGCGGATTACAATCCCGTCACACTTTTCTGGACACAATTTGCCAATCAGTTCAATTTAGTAGGAACGATATGGAATGGTGCGACAATACCGTCATTTTCCATTCCCGATTTTCCGGGTCTTACGTTGCCTGATTTCCCGGGACTGGCGCTGCCTGATTATCCGGGTTTGGTACTTCCTGATTTTCCGGGCCTGGGTTTACCAGATTTCCCGGGTGTAGTGATTCCCGACATTCCTTCTATATCTATTCCAGACGTTGGGACTATTTTCGGTGGTTTGGTACTTCCTGATATTCCGGGTTTAGCTATTCCTGATGTACCTGCTTTTGGTATTCCTGATATTCCGGCTTTTGGCATTCCTGATATTCCGGCATTTACCATTCCTGATATTCCGGCATTTACGATTCCTGATGTCCCTGAGATTGATTTGTCTGCAGACTTTTTCGTCTGGCCCACTATTCCTACGTTCAGTGATATATTGATTCAACAAGGAGTTTGTCCTAATGCGGGCATATTCGATGTACCAAATGGATATGTGTATCGACTGATTCAATGGGGAGTGCAAAATGATATGCAAAATATGATCTCATTCAATCCTATCGATCTCGCTGCAAAAGTGCTGACATGGGGAGTAACCAAAGTAGTTAAATCAGGTGGCGTCACCTACGGATCACAGGGTGCAGATTATGCAGAATATTTGCCTAAACAACATCCTACTGAACAGTTTATGAACGGTGAAATCGTAGGCGTCCATGGAGGTCTCATCTCAAAAGTGACCACAGATGCCGATCAGGTTTTGGCTATATCCACAAATCCGTTAGTGCTGGGCAATCAACCAGAAGAGGCAGAGAAAGATGGATTTGCAAAAGTTGGATTCCTTGGACAAGTTCCTGTATTCGTGCAGGGGCCGGTAGAGCTTGGCGATTACATCATACCATCAGGAAAAAATGATGGTATCGGCAGAGCCATCAAAACAAATGAATTGAGTGCAGAAATACTTCCTGAAATATTTGGAAAAGCATGGTCTGCATCTCCGCTTGAAACTACAGTAGTGATCAATGTATCTGTAGGTATGAGACCAACTGAAATAGCAGAAGTTTTAAAACAGCGTGAGGCTAATTTAAAATCACTGCAGCAGCAAATCAATGATCAGAATGCTATTCATACAGAATTGAAAGCTGATGTAGATATGTTGAAAGCCTACCTGGAGCTTGGAGGCAAACCTTCTACTAAGGGGACGAATTGAAAAAAGAACAGTTAATACGTAATCTGAAAAAAATGAAAAATCTACTGTTTCTTTTAACTGCGATTTTATTTTCTTCCTCTGCTATCATGGCTCAATCTGTACCTGCGGGTATGCGATTTCAGGCCATCGCCAGAAGTTTGGATGGAAGCCTTCTTACAAAACAGGCACTTGTAGTTCAGGTGGAGTTATTGTCAGCCGGTGAAAAGGAAAATATTTTCTATCGTGAAATGCACGATGTACAATCCAGTGATCTCGGATTGCTTGATTTTGTCATCGGTGAAGGAACCCAGTCTTCCGGAAAGTTTTCAGAGATTCCATGGGCTGCGGAAGACGTATGGGTGAGGATCTCTGTAAAATCTGCAGGTGATGAAAATTATCAAATCATCAGTTCCGGTCAGTTATACTCTGTTCCTTATGCTCTTTACGCCACTAGTGCCGGTTCAATTGTAGACAAAACATCTGATCACAATGATGGCAGAGGTGTAGGTTTCGGTGGTGACCCGACGCAGACATCTATCTTCTGGACACTTGATGGTAATGCAAACTCGCATAAGTATAAGACAGGCGGACAAGCCGTAGTCGGCACCACTGACCGGAAAGATTTGGTCATGGTGACCCAAAATATACCCCGTTTAATTATTGACAAGGATGGCAATATCAACATCATACTTAACATGGTCATAAATGGTAATCTGAATGTAGATGGAAATACGACATTGAATGGTTCGCTGGATGTGACGAATATGCATCCTACGCACTTTTCAGGTACGCTTACAGTGGATAAGGCCACATTAATGAATGATGCACTTACAGTGGCGAATATGGCTCCGACACAATTGTCCGGCCCGCTTACAACTGAGAAGACTTTGTATGTAAAAGGAGCTACGACATTAAACAGTACGCTGGATGTCACAGGAATGAGTGCAACTCATCTTTCAGGTACATTAGTTACAGATAAAGAGGCTTCGTTGAATGCGCTTACCGTTGCGAACATATCCCCTACTCAATTGACTGGTTCACTTGATGTTGATAAAACTCTGAATGTAGATGGAGCCACAACATTGAACAATGGACTTGATGTCACAGGCATGAACGCTACTCACCTTACCGGTACTTTGACTGAAGATCAAAAAACTACATTAAACGCTGCGCTCACTGTAAATAATAATGCACCAACACATTTAACAGGTGACCTGGTGGTTGATGGATCTGTAAATATTGATGGTGACATCACGCTCAACGGACCACTGAATGTCAACGGAATGAACCCTACAACACTGACAGGAACATTGGAAGTAGATAAGCTTGCAACATTTCAATCAGGCATGTTGGTCAGTGGAGGAGGCAGTGTAGGGCCCGATGGTACGCACCTTGCATTTTTTGATAATGAAGAAGGAGGTTCCAGTGATGGGATTGCTATAAAGATCAACAACAGCCAGATTAATAAGGAAAATAATTACATGACATTTTACAAGGGAACAGGTAGTGCTGTGGTCGGTCGTATCGAAGGATATGAATTTGATGATATCGCAGATATTCCTGTACCTACAAGTGATGAGATCTGGACAGCAGTATGTGTAGCCATAGCAGATTATAATCCGATCACGATTGCCTGGACACAGTTTGCAGGTGCATTTAATTTGGTTTCTTCCGGATGGAATAATACGACCATTCCTTCTTTTGATATACCGGATATTCCTGCTTTTACGATCCCCGATGTGCCTGCATTGACCATTCCTGATGTTCCGGCCTTTGTAATTTCAGATGTACCCGAGTTTACGATACCTGATGTGCCGGGAGTTGTGATACCTGATGTGCCTGAGCTAGTCGTAGGACCATATCTGTGTGTCAGTGCATGCATATGCCCATGTGATATTTTAGATCCACTCAATTTTAATTGTTGTTGTGGGACGGTATGTGCGATTCCTGAGTTTACTTTGTTTCCGGGGATTACAATTCCTGACTTCCCTGGTATTCCTATTCCTGACTTCCCTGGTATTCCGATTCCTGACTTCCCTGGTATTCCAATTCCTGATTTCCCGGGTATTGCCATTCCTGATTTCCCGGGACTTGTGATTCCGGCAGTTCCTGAAATTAATTTGAAAAATTTATTTGGAGCGGCACCTACTATTCCCACGTTTAGTGATATCCTGGTGTCACAGGGCATTTGTCCTAATGCAGATATTTTCAATATCAACAATGGATATGTAAGGAGACTCGCTGACTGGGCGATAGAAAATCGTCTACAGAATTTATTGACAATTGATCCGATAGCTTTAGTCGCTAATGGTCTTGCGTGGGGACTCACATCCTCTGTTCTTGATGGTGGTGTCGTCTATGGCTCAAAAGGTGCTGACTATGCAGAGTATCTGCCTAAAGTTTATCCTACAGAACAGTTTATGAAAGGTGACATCGTCGGCGTTTATAATGGCAGAATTTCAAAAAACACTCGCTATGCAGATCAGGTATTAGCCATCACGTCGCAGCCTCTGGTCTTGGGAAATATGCCGGCAGATGACAAGGTATCAGATTTTGAACAAGTTGCTTTTCTTGGCCAGATACCTGTATATGTAAAAGGTCCTGTTAATCTGGGTGACTATATTCTTCCTTCCGGAAATAATGATGGAATTGCAAAAGCTGTACCTGCCGGTTCATTGACTTCTGAAATGTTATCAATGGTTTTAGGAAAAGCATGGTCTGATTATACTGGTGAAGGGGTTACTTTGATCAATACTTCAATAGGCCTTCGCCCGATGGAGATATCTTTATTACTTCAAAAACAAGGTGATATCGAAGATTCATTACAAAAACAAATGAAACTACAGCGTGAGGATACTGACGTAATGGCCAATGACATTGAACAGATGAAACATAAACTTGGATTGTCCGCGACGACATATAACCCATAATGTTTTATGTTCGCACAACTTCCTGAGAAGGCAAATGGTTTAGTATTGTTTGCCTTCTTTTTACAAATAGCAATGTGTATAAATGCTCACAAGATTTAAATTTATAATTCTATCTGCGTTTCTCCTGGTGATGTGGCACGCTTCATTTGGTCAATCATTTGAAGGTACCATTACCTTACATGTCACCTCTGATCAGATGGAAAGCAGTACAATGCTGACGATCAGAGGCGATAAAACTCTCCTTGAGGCAGACATAGATTCTTCCGAATCCATCAAAATCATTAAAGACTGGGATGCTGAGACAACCATCTTATTACGCAGAAAGAATGATTTAAAATATGGATTTCGCACAAAAGGTATACCCGAGGCTGATCCTCCCGTACAAGAAGAAAAGGTAAGCGGTAATATTAAAACAGACATCACCGATGAAGTAAAAATGATAGGGACATATAGCTGCACCAAAGACATCTATACAAGTCCATTTGCCATATCCGAAGCCTGGATTGCGAAGGATGCCGGATTTTCTTTGAGTAAATATTTTCCGGAATTTTTAGGGAGTAACACAGATCCTCATTTGTATGATCTTAGAAAAGCAGCAAACAAAGAAGGCTTTGTCATGCGTTATTGGGAAAAACTTATTGACTCAGGCAAGGAAAGCAATCTGGATATGACTGTTACAATGAAGGAAATTCCGAATACAGTTTTCAGCATAAGTGGAGAGTATCTCGTTTTAGATCAGGAAAGTATGCAACGACTGCTTCAGGAGGCACAACACGATGAAGTGAAGAAAAAGCAATGGGGCGAATTCATGCAACTTTTCGGAAACAAATAGATCGTTTTGCTATAGCCTGGTTAAACCTCTATGCGCAGGCAGATTTGAAATCTTAACAGACTATTCAATCATTCGTAACAGGCTGTAACGCATCTCATGAACACAATTGATTAAATTTGCAATCCCGTTTCCGCACCGGTCCATTTTAATCCTGGATGTGGTATTAAAAAATTAAACTTTCATTGATGAATAATAAAGAATTAAGAATGTCTATCCCTATGCAAGTTAAACGGTGTTTTCTCGTCGGACTCCTGATGCTCTTCTTTTTCTCACATCAGATGTTTGCAGCAGGCAATAAGATAAAAGGTTTGATAACAAACTACCAGGGTGATAAGGTTTTTCTCGCAATGATCTATGGAGGAAAACAATATGTCGTTGACACGGCCAATGCAGTCAATGGTACATTTATGTTTGATAGCTATTATGATCTCGAATCAGGTGTATACCTTGTCGTCCTGCCACCGGCTAAAAGTTTTTTACTTTTAATTGACAGGAATATACCTGAATTCAATTTCACCGCTGATAATAAAGATGTTGAAGGTACCATCCAGTTTCAGGGATCTCCTGATAACACGGCATACTACAAGTACCTGAAATTTTTCCAGGCAAAAAGAAATGAGCTGGATAGTATCAAGACTACTTATGATGCACAGAAAAATGAACCTGATAAAGCTGCATTGCTTGCGAAAATGCAACAATTAAAAAAGGAAGTGCTTCTGTATCAAACAGAACTGGTCCAACGTAATCCCGGCACACTGACTGCGGCTATAGTTAAGTGCGAGTTACCTGTAGATGTTCCTACTTTCGATGGATCTCCGGAAGATATCCAGATGAAGAAGTACTTATTTCAAAAAGCACATTTCTTTGACAACATCGATCTAAAAGATGAGCGCCTTATTCGCGCTCCAAAAAATGTATTAGTTGACAGAGTGGAATATTATCTGGATAATCTCACTCCTCAAAGTCCTGATTCCATCAATACAAGTGTGGATTATATACTGGATAAATGTAAACAGACCCAGGTTACGTATCGTTTTTTACTAACGTACATGTTTAATAAATACCGTGAAGCCAAGAAGATAGGAATGGACGGTGTCTACGTGCATATTGCAGAGGCATATATCGCTACAGGCAAAGCACCATGGATCGAAGAAGAAGAGAAAAGCAAAGTTCTTTCTGCAGTCAAAGCCATCTCTCCAACATTAATAGGCAAGAAAGCACCGAACTTCACTGTTCAGACAGAAGATGACAAGAATATTTCGCTGTATGATATTCAATCTCCGTATACAATCCTGATATTCTGGGCGCCAAACTGTACACATTGTCAACAAAGCATGCCACAGTTGAATACATTTTATAAAGCTTACAAGGATAAAGGTGTACAGGTATTCGCGGTATGTACGAAAGTAAATGAGCAGGAAAAAAGTTGTTGGGATTATATCGACAAAAATCAATTCACTGGCTGGATCAATGGAAGTGATAAGAATGGAGGCACTTCTTCCATTCAGACCATGTATAATGTGAAGACTACGCCAAAAATATATGTGGTAGATAAGGACAAGAAAATTCTTGTTAAAGACATAGGTGTAGAGAACCTGGAGGAAGTGTTTAAGAGATTGTTTCCTACAAAATGAAATTCTCTTTAATCCAACATATCTCCTAAACCTTGCTTCAGCGCATCCTTTAGATATCCATTTGTCTCGAGGGCATAATGCTTCTTGATCAGGGTGTGTATACTGTTTTTGAAATTACCATCACTCTCTTCTCTGTATTCACGTACGAGTCCAAGTATGACATAGAAACGCCGGTACTCCCTGTTTGGCCCCTGCATATAAAAATCAGAACCAAGAAGCTGCAATCCCTGATCTTGTTCGGCCTGTGATTGAGTTGAAATATATTTTACGATAGATGCAATGAATTCTTCCATATAATCTACTGGAAGATTCTTAGCCCTTTCATCTTTGAAAAAATCAAGTGAAATACCACTTCCCTTCTTTGCATAAAGTTCGGCACGTGCTGCATAGATAGCAGGCGAAGTGCGTTGTTCATAGCGTGTAGCCTGTCGCAATGCCTCATCGATATTGACAGCAGCTATTGATGTCAGCGCGAGATAAATGACCGGTGTTTTATCTGTGCTATCCAAAAGTTTGATTGCATAATCCTTTGCTTTGTCCTTATCAAGACTGGATAATGATTCAAGAATGAAATCCTGCAGATCAACGTCAGACTCTTTCATTGACATGGTATAAAGATGATCGGCATCTGAATGATCTGTATAATATTGAATGGCAATCGAGCGAACCGTAAGAGAAGAATCAACCATCATTTTATCAAGAATAGGCTGAGAGATTTCAGTCATCGAGGCGTAAGCTGATATCCGGCGGCTTATCGATGGTGTATATAATATTCTGGTCTCGTTTTCTGATTCGGGAATATCCTGATTCACCTGGATAAGCAGGATATCCCTGGGATCAATAATCACTGCTCCCGGTTCTTCCTTTACATCCCACGTGAATGATTGCGTTTTTTCTTCAAGCCAAACTTTGTGCATGTCATTACTTCCTCCCTTGTAATAAATCCCAACATCGATAGGCAATCTGAACACTGCCGGATAACCAAGTTGTTCCTGGGTCTGTGTAATTTCTACAGTCACTTTTTTTGAGTCTCCATCATATGATTGTTTCACATTAAGCACGGGATGGCCTTTAGCAAAAAACCACTGATCAAAAAACCAACTCAAATCCATTCCTGTCACCTCTTCAAATGACTGACGCAAATCTGCAGCTTCTACTGAATTGTAAGCGTGCTGCTGCAGATATAATCTCAGGGATGCAAAAAATGCTTCATCACCAACAAGATCGCGTAGCATGTGCAACACAAGACCTCCTTTATTATAGCTATGTGCATCAAACACTGCATTCTCATCTGGATAATGGGAATAAATGAGCGGGTGTTTGTTTTCTTCACCAAAATATCCACTCAGTTCATCCATTCTTGAAATATCTGCTCTTTCTCTTCCATATTTATGTTCGTACCATAAGTATTCTGCATAATTGGCAAAACCTTCATTGAGTGTAATGTTAGCCCATGACTCACATGTCACCAGGTCGCCAAACCAATGATGAAATAATTCATGAGAAACGATATAATCATTCGAACCTGACTTGATCACATCTTCATCGTGGAATTGGATAAAATCACCAAAGACAGTGGCTGTAGTATTCTCCATCGCACCGGATACAAAATTCTTGACGATGACCTGTGCGTATTTAGGCCAGACATAATCGAAGCCTAATTTGTCTGAAAAGAATTCAATCATCTCAGGTGTATGCGCAAAAATCGCCCGTGCATCTTTTCCATAACCCGGGTCAACATAATAATCGACAGGACGTCCGCGCCAATAATCTGTGACCTTATCCCATTTACCTACCGCGATCATCGTGAGATATGGTGCTATGGGTAATTCCAGTTTCCAGTCATCACGACGCATTCCATTTGGCAATGTTGTAGAAGAGATAAGATTTCCGTTTGACAATGTCATGAATGTGTCCGCTACAGTCATGATTATTTCCTGTGTAGCTCTTTCATTCGGCTGATCTAAAGTCGGGAACCACTTTCTGTTATACGAAGTTTCTCCCTGTGACCAGATCTGTCTGGGTACATCCGGAATGGTATCAAGTGGATCAATAAAATATAATCCCTGGTTGCTCTGAATCACAGCCGCTTCATCATGCATTGTAGCTTTAGGTGATGCAGAGTACTGAATAGAAACTGTCAGTCTATCACGTCGCCCCATGAGTTGAGCGAGGGGAATAGTGATGATATTGTTATCATAACTATAGTCTTTGATGATTTTATCACCAATGGATATTTTCCTAATATCAAAATCGACAGCATTCAGTTTCAGTTCGGACTGAGGATAGAACAACGGTGATAATGTGAGCGTAGCTGTGCCCATCACTGCCGATTTTTCCCAATCAAAGGAAAGATCCAGAAGCGTGTTAAGTAAGTCCCACTTTCTCTCTTCTGCGGGTCGATAAGGATAGGCGATCTCTTGTGTTGTATCATCAGGGATCGACATTGTATCCTCATCTATATGCGATGTTTCTGCAGTTTCGGGACCGGCAGGATGATTTTTTGTAGTGGCGCAGGAAATAAAAAAGACAGTGCAAACGGCCACAGTGAAAAGCTTAAATTTTATCATGATTGTATCCGGTGTATAATGGAATAGGAAATAAAGGTAAATACTTTAGTCCCATGTAGACTGAATGCAGTGACCAAACGGGATTTACTATCGACTAGTAACGATTAGAATTGAGAATTTCTTTTATCAAATGCCCTCCAATCCTGGCACTAAATATTTAAGTTTTTCTTTTTCTGAGGCGCTGAAAGCAATCCTTTCTGATTTTGGTCGAATGTTGACGAAAGATTCGTGCCTGATTTGTTCTTTTTTGGGCTTTCTAATGATGTGTGGTCGGTATAGTTTTTATATAAATTTTGCAATTCAGTTTGAGCCCTTTTAAGCAAAGATTTATACCGTTCCTCTTTCGATTTTCCTTCGCTTAGAAGATATGCGTTTAGACTTTCAAGGTTTGCTAAAACTATAAGTTGTACTGAATCTGCGCAGTCTCTAATGTTATCGCAACGGGACTCAATAATCCTATTTGTATCTCTCCATTCTTTTGCGGTACAACCGAAAACAGCCATGTTTAAAAGATCTGCTTATTCTGCGTAAACTATCCATTGATTGTTTTCAGGTAACCTGGATTTTGGAATACTGAAATCCTTTACTGCTTCTGTATGAATCTTATAGTTTGCTTTTGTCAGAAATCGCCTGAAATTCCATTCCAGGTTTTGCGAACGCGCCTTTTGGTCTTTTAACAGTTGATATTCCCTAACAACAAGAAGTTGAAATGCGGACTTAACCACATGGCAAAATGAAACGCAATATCTTTATGGGCATAGGTGCCTCCATATTTTCCTGCTTTGACTATAAAGCCTTTGGCACTTGTGCGGCCCAACCATTGTCCAACAGACATTGTAAATCTATTCACACCGGAGGCATTTTTAATTACATCGAATTCGGGGTAATTAAATTCCATGTTGTGAATCGTTTCAAACAATCCTAAATATTCTAATGTGTTTTTATTTGAAATCCACTTACTTATGAGATTATTTGATTCAGAAAAAGCCCCAGCGAGGTTCGTTAAACTAATAAAATCATCCTCTTCTAGTCGGATAACTGTAATATCCTGGCCCTGAACTTTAATATTAATCTTACTCATAACCTTTACGCGTGCATTGCAAAAGTCTTTAATAGGAAATGATAGCGTGTTCCTTGCTTTCTGTATACAAAACTTCAACTCCATTTATCCAGGAAGAAAGTCTTCCAGATAAATGGAGCCGTAGTGTTGTTCAAAGAATATACAATGTAATCGCCCTACATTGCAAGTCTCTTCAATTTGATCTCAGTGTCGGTCGTCGTGCGTTTACCGAAACGGCGATCTCTGTGTCGGTCCCTGAGCGGAGCCGAAGGGTTATGAAGGGGGGTCAATCTATATCCGCCAATATTTCTTCTTCGGAATGGGCTACACGTGGAGCTGTGGCAAATTTAGCTTTGATCTTTTGCTCTACTTCCCACGCCAGCTCAGGATTGTCTAAAAAGAACTGCTTGGCAGCATCTCTTCCCTGTGCAATCTTAGTGCCTTCGAAGCTGTACCATGCACCACTCTTCTGGATGATATCTGCATCAGCACCGAGATCGACTATTTCCCCAACTTTGGAAATACCTTCTCCAAACATGATGTCAAATTCAGCAACCC
>JBDUAU010000714.1:0-1749 GCA_040004485.1 Saprospiraceae bacterium | reverse complement strand
AAGGTTGTTATCAACTCCAATGACCAGATCAAATTTATCAGCCAAAAAAGCAACCGATTCACTTCCTATTAGTCCGGCTGAGCCGGTTACCAAAGCTATATTCATGTTTGTGTATACTTTTAATTGCTTATGTTATTCTCAAAAATATGATTTCAATATGCCTCGAATACGTAAAGTAAATTAAAAATGTTCAATTGTCACAACTTCACTTATTCAATGGGTACGAGCCAAAAGGATTATACGTATAAGTCGATATTGAAATTGTTCAATCCTTTATAAATATGGTTTCAAAAAAAAGATATCCCCGGGTGATTGGGGATATCTTCAATATCTATATCAAAAAATACTTTATTCCTTTACTACCGCGCTGGTCGCTCCGCCGTATAATTTCGCTCTGATGTCGTTTACGCGGGCATCCAATTCAGGTTTTGCCTCGTATTTGTAAGACATTTGGCGAGGTAATGAATCGGGGCTTACGCCGTACACGGTTTCATTTCCAACATTCAAATCCTTCTGCTCGATGTGATTGTATTTTTGGTAATCACATGAAGAAAGTAAAGCCAGACAAGCAACAAACGCAACTATTTTATTGAATTTCATTTCTTTGATCGTTCATAGTATTATCAGCAAAAATAACCGCCATTTTCATAACCACCAAATTACGGTGAAATGAAATGCTATTTTTTTAACTCTTCCAGTTCATTACGGACAAACTGCATTAAATCTGAGATATGCTGCTCCGAAAAATCGAAAGGGATGTTGGCTGCCTGGTATATATCCCCGATCGTAGCTGTATAGCCGAGTTTCAATGCATCAAGGTAGCCTTTCAGGCCCTTTGCAGGATCCTGACGGTAATTTTTCCAAACTCCAATCGCCCCTAGCTGTGCAATTCCATATTCAATATAATAGAATGGTACTTCGTAGATATGAAGCTGACGCTGCCACAGGTACTTTTTGAAGTTTTCAATGCCTGACCAGTCCATCATCGTATCTGTAAATTCTTCATAGATCCGTACCCATGCATCGGTACGTTGTTCCGGTGTATGCTGCGGGTTTTCGTACATCCAATGTTGGAATTTGTCAACGGTAGCTACCCATGGAAGTGTTTCAATGATCGATTCCAGGTGCTGGATCTTGGCGCGTTTCAGGTCATTTTCATTTTCGAAAAACTCATCCCAGAAATCCATCGTGATCAGTTCCATCGACATGGAAGCCAGTTCAGCCACTTCCGAAGGCGTATGTTTGAATGCATTCAATGCCAGGTCGCGGGTTACCAGCGAATGTACCGCGTGACCGCCCTCATGCAGGAGCGTGACCATATCGCGGAGATTAGAAGTCGCATTCATGAAAATAAAAGGAACGCCAATTTCGTCCAGCGGGTAGTTATACCCTCCCGGAGCCTTCCCTTTCCTCGATTCCAGGTCAAGGTGCTTCATGGTTTTCATGATCCTCAGGCAGTCGCCCAGGAATGGGTCCAGCCTTGAAAAGCAGCGTATCGTCTTATCAAGCAGCTCTTCGCCTGTCGAGAACGGTTTCAAGGGAGGCAGACCTTTTGGATCAACTTTGGTATCCCATGGACGAAGCTGCTCCACTTTTAATGCATCTTTTCGTCCCGAAGCCATGTCATTTAGCAGCGGAACAACCGCTTTTTTAACTGATCCGTGAAAGTTGAAGCAATCCTCGGGGGTGTAGTCAAAGCGGCCCATTGCGGCGAACATATAGTCACGATAATTGTCGAAACCAGCGTTT
>JBDUAU010000540.1:0-5800 GCA_040004485.1 Saprospiraceae bacterium | reverse complement strand
AGGACCGGCTGGGCTCCATCGAAGTTGGAAAGGATGCCGACATCGCTATTTTTTCAGGTCATCCTTTATCCGTGTATGCTGTCCCACAAATGACGATAGTGGATGGCATCGTTCGTTTTGATAAAGTAAATGATCCTTCGGATATGCGTATCTACATTGATCCTGAAGAAGCGACTCCTGCTTATTATGGACGCGAGGAAGTAGATGAATGTATGCGGGGAACAGATCAAATGTTTAATAACCGTCATTGATTGCTGACAACTATGAAAAATTATAATCTTATTCTCATCATTCTGGTATTTGTTCAAAGCATATTTGTTTTGCATGCGCAGCAAGTGGAGAAATCTACATTTGGTGTTTTTGCACTCACCAATGCAACGATTGAAACGGTCACGAAAGGCAGATTGGAAAATGCCACAGTGGTCATCCGTAATGGCAAGATTGAAGCCGTGGGTACGAATGTCACTATACCTGCAGATGCGCAGGTCATTGATTGTAAAGGACTCACTGTTTATCCGGGCATGGTGGATAGTGGAACACATTTGGGTTTACAGGAAATAGAATCTATTTCTGTTACACAGGATTACGATGAGATGGGAGAGCTTACACCTGAGATGCAGGCCTTGACCGCCATCAATCCGAATAGTGTATTGATCCCTGTCACCCGTGTGAGTGGTGTTACATCTGTGATCGCATCTCCATCCGGTGGTTTATTTCCGGGTACTGCGGCATTGATCAATCTGCAGGGGTATACGCCTGAACAAATGTATGCAGGCTTTAAAGCTATTGTCATGAATTTTCCATCCACAGGACGCAGAGGACGATATGACAGAAGGACAGATGAGGATGTAAAAAAAGATAGTGATAAGGCCATTAAAAAATTAAATGAAACATGGGAAAGAGTGAAGACATATGCAGCTATTGATTCTTCTACAAATGGAAAAGCGGATTACAATCCACAGTTGGCTGCATTGGTACCTGTATACAAGGGTAAGGCAACGGCGATGATCGAAGTCAATAAAGAATCTGATATTATGTCTGCATTAAAATGGATAAAGGATAATAAAATCAAAGCGATATTGACGGGTGTTGATGAAGGATGGCGGGTTGCGGATTCGATTGCATTAGCTGGTATACCTGTCATCACGGGTCCTGTGATATCACAGCCGACGAGAGAATCTGATCGGTATGATTCGGGATATAAAAATGCAGGCATCATGCATAAAGCAGGTGTGAAAGTGGCGATTCGAACTGATGATGCTGAGAATGTGCGGAATCTTCCATTCAATGCAGGATTTGCAGCTGCATATGGCATGAGTAAGGAGGATGCAATGAAAGCAGTGACAATTGTACCTGCAGAAATTTTTGGTGTAGCTGATAAAATCGGTTCGATAGAAGTGGGTAAGGATGCGAACATATTTGTTTCGACAGGTGATCCGTTTGAGCCGGCCACACAGATCAAACATTTATTTATTAATGGTTGGAATGTGCCTTTGGAGTCGAGACAGACGTTGTTGTATGAAGAGTTTTTGAAGAGGAGTCAGGGTGTGACGAAGGAGAGTGTGCCCGGGAAGTCGTAATGCCTCCCCTGTCTTAACCTTGATTATTGTGATTTTTATGATTTCCATGATATTACTTTTCCTTGAGGTAACAGTTTTCATTTTTGATCCTGTTTCATTTTTGATCCTGAAAGGATCTCACATTAATAGCCCCGGGTGCAACCCGGGGATTAAGATGTGACAGATATGGTCGACCCTGAATGGGTCGAATAAAAATCTTCCTCTCCATGAAATCAATACAAATTTGTATGAGGAATTTTGATGCATCACGAGTCCGGTCTCCGGCATCCCTTTTATCCGGTATCGAAATCGGAAAATTACAAAGGCCAAGCTTTGAACACAACTACGAAAATCTGGTTTGAGTGAATAGCTTTGACCTTCTAATACAAACTTGTTTTGTTTCACAAAAAAGATAACCGTCCATTTCTGATCGCAGGTCCTTGTAGTGCGGAGACTGAGGAGCAGGTGATGACGACTGCAAGAGAGCTTTTATCTGCTGATATTGATTTGTTCAGATCGGGTATCTGGAAACCTCGTACACGTCCGGGAGTATTTGAAGGGAAAGGGTCTATTGCATTACCCTGGTTGAAACGGGTGAAGGAAGAATTGGGTATGAAGACCACTATTGAAGTTGCAAATGCTAAGCAAGTAGACAAAGCGCTTGCTTTTGGGATTGATGTCTTGTGGATCGGTGCACGTTCGACGGCGAATCCATTTTCGGTACAGGAGATAGCCGATGCATTGCAGGGTGTAGATATTCCGGTGATGGTAAAGAATCCTACGAATCCGGATCTTGAATTGTGGATAGGTGCGATAGAGCGGGTGCAGAAAGCAGGTGTTACAACTATTGCTGCCATACATCGTGGTTTTTCATCTTATGGAAAATCGATGTACAGGAATGAGCCTTATTGGGAAATACCGATTGAGTTGAGGAGAAGAATGCCAGGTATTCCATTGATGTGTGACAACAGTCATATTTGTGGAAATCGAACTGAACTGCTTAATGTGGCGCAGTATGCATTGGATCTGAATTATGATGGGCTCATGACAGAGACGCATTGTGATCCTGATCATGCACAAAGTGATGCGGCGCAACAAATCACACCTGCGACATACAAATTGCTCATCGACAAGCTTGATTTTAAGCGAGAGATGACTGATGACAGTGATTTTCTCGAATACATGGATTCCGTTCGTCACCAGATTGATGAGATAGATCTTAGCGTATTGAATCTCCTTAGCACGCGCATGAAGCTCAGTGAAGAAATCGGAAAGCATAAAGAACAAAATCGCATTTCCATCCTTCAATTGAAACGATGGAATGAAATTCTTGAGAAGGCAAAAGATATGGGCAGAGAAAGAGGGTTGAGTGAAGGTTTCATCAGTAATTACCTGAGTGCGGTGCATCAGGAAAGTATTGCGAGGCAGGCTCGGGTAAAAGATGCCGATTCAGGTCAATGATCTAATATTTCTTTTTCCCAAAATTCTACCGTACTACAAATTAAATTCTATAAATGCTGAACTCTATTTCTACTCCCTGGCCATGGTACATTGCAGGTCCACTTATCGGACTGCTTGTACCTGCATTGCTTATCCTGGGTAACAGGTCGTTTGGGATGTCCGCCACATTGAGACACATTTGTGCAGCTTGCTTTCCATCCGGCATTGAATTCTTCAACTATAACTGGAAAAAAGAAAGTTGGAATTTATGTTTGGCTGCAGGTATCATTATTGGTGCGTATTTAGCCGTTACCGTTTTTGCAAATCCTAATCCTGTCCTTGTGGCACCCAAACTTGTGACGGAACTTAAAGGGTATGGTATAACAAATTATAACTCACTGATTCCTGTGGATGTAATGAATTGGAGCAGAGTTTTTACATTCAAAGGTTTTTTCCTTCTTATTGTCGGTGGTTTTTTGGTTGGATTTGGAACCCGTTATGCAGGAGGTTGCACGAGCGGACATTCCATTATGGGATTAGCTACGCTGCAATGGCCCTCGCTTGTCGCCACTTGTTGTTTCATGATTGGTGGATTTATCATGGCTAATCTGATCCTTCCAATCATCCTTTCACTCTAATTAAACAGACGATGAAGCCTATAGATAAAAATACTGATTTTGAAGTTCGTTCGCTGGATGATGAGGTCATTTCCCACAATGTCCATGACAGTCGCTGGTATCAGTACATTAAATACGTCGTGGGGGGAATCCTTTTTGGAATCATCCTTGTGAAATCTGAAGTGATCAGTTGGTTCCGCATACAGGAGATGTTTCGACTGCAGTCTTTTCATATGTATGGCGTGATAGGAAGTGCGGTGGTGGTAGGTGCTATTTCGGTGCAGCTCATCAAATTTTTCAACATAAAAACGATTCAGGGGGAGACTATCGATTTTCACCACAAGCATTTCAACAAGGGTCAAATCTTCGGAGGACTGATGTTTGGTTTCGGTTGGGCGCTTACTGGTGCGTGTCCGGGTCCTATCTATGCCATTATTGGCAGTGGCTCTATAGTTTTTATAGTCGTTCTATTCAGTGCTGTTGTGGGCACGTGGATGTATGGGTGGATGAGACCCAAACTTCCCCATTGATTCAATTAGTTTTAAATCGTGGAATGAGTGGGGAACAAAAGAATGATAAAATAGCTATGGATTACACGAACTCTTGCTTTTCTGTACAAAGCTGTTCCCCCGAGTGGGAACTATTTAGAGATACTTTCTTTCACTACATGATCATCTGTAATCTCAACCATAGATGTACGGTTTGTATGACATTGATATAAAACAGATGATGGATCTATTTCATCGTACACCGGAAGTGGAAGAAGTCATCTTGTTTGGGAGCAGAGCGAGGGTCGACACCGTCAGGGAAGTGATGTGGATCGCAGTCTGCCATTAACCTAGTTACCCCCAGTTGCAAAGAAAGAAAGCCTCGCTATGCCGGGGAATCGGCGATTAATCTGATCCACAGAAGACCTAAACCTGTCAATTATTTCAAGTTTTATCGGAAATATTCCGATAAATAAAATATAATTTTACATATTAATGTCGAATTTTTTGCTATATTTCGGAGTATTTCCGATAAATACTTAAAAATATTTCATCAAATATGGAGTTTAGGGAAGCGATACAGGCATACGCAGAACAACCTATAACCAAACATATATTGCTCAACCTTCTAAAGGATTATAAAAGGCCGTATGACAAGATCAATGAGTTGGTGAAACAAGGTGTCCTGGTAGTGGTCAAGAGGGGGATTTATATTACAGGGCAAAACCAGCACACGGCCATACCCGAACCATTCCTCCTGGCAAACCATCTTCTGGGGCCAAGTTATGTTTCATTGGATTCCGCTCTTTCATATTGGGGTTTGATTCCGGAAAGGGTTTACGAAACCAGTTCTATGACAATCCACACCAGTAAAATATATAAAACACCTGTTGGCGTCTTCAGTTATATCCATACGCCTTTACCCTATTATTCCTTTGGCATAAAGCAATTGGAACTGACAAAAAAACAATCCGTGTTAATTGCAACACCTGAAAAAGCTTTGTGTGATAAGATCATCACCACATCGGGAATTTTGCTACGGAGCGTAAAACAGGTTAAGGAGTTTTTGACAGATGATCTCAGAATGGAAGAAAGTGCGTTGCGCCAATTAAACGTGAATGAGATCAACAGCTGGGTGATTGATGCTCCGAAAAAAACCAGTCTTAATATGCTGATAAAAACATTGAAAATGATATGATAAAAGCATGGCTTGAAGAATATCAACCCAAAGACAAAAAGGAAGCTGAGCAAGCTCTTCGCGAAATCATGCAGGAAATAGCTCTTGCGGGTTTACAGCGATCAGGTTTTTTTGACAAAGCCGCTTTTTATGGGGGATCAGCCTTACGGATATTTTATGGATTGGATAGATTTTCTGAAGATTTAGATTTTTCATTGCTTGAAGTCAGTCCGAATTTTTCTCTAAAACCATATTTTGAAGGAATCGTGACTGAATTCAGTGCCTTGGGAATGCAGGTAAGCATCAAAGAGAAAATTAATACCAATCCAACTAATATTGACTCTGCATTTCTTAAATCGGAGACTGTCTGGAAAGAATTAGAACTGGAAGACGTAATTCCTCAGGCTGGTCTGTCTATGCATCCCGGCATTAAAATAAAGATTGAAGTAGATACCTTACCGCCGTTAGGTTTTGAAACTGAGGCCAAATTGTTGTTAAAGCCATTTTCCTTTTATGTTA
>JBDUAU010000409.1:0-1750 GCA_040004485.1 Saprospiraceae bacterium | reverse complement strand
ATATTTTCTGTTGCGGGAACTACTCTTCAAACTGTAGCACCATTAGTCAATAGTATCCATACACCAAGCACAACAATGACGCCAAGCACACCATAAATTAATTTGGTACCCGCACTCCCCTCTTGTGTCCCACCGAGAAATCTCATCTAAAAAATTATTTATCTGATGATGTGCTTAATCAGCTACGAGTACGAAATCCGTTCTGCGGTTTTTTGCTTTACACGCTTCATCCTGATTTTTCTCACATCCAGGAACAGGCTTATTAGGCCCATTACCGATGATGATAAAACGGTTACGGTCTATCTTAAACTGTGAAGCAAGATAATCGGCTACTGCCTGCGCTCTTTTCTGTGATAGGGCCTGGTTAGTTGGACCCGATCCTACATTATCTGTATTTCCTTCTATTCTGACTCGTGAATTTGCAAACGATTTAGAAATGTCAGCAAACTGAAGATCAATGATTGTCTTTGAATTTTCATCAAGTTGAAATTTACCAGACGCAAAATTTATACTTACAGGCTTATTCGCAATAGCTGGTGCTGATTTATCTTCAGCAGTTGGAGCCGAGAATGTTTTACTTGCTTCAGCTGCATATGCAGGTCCGCTTAGCTTATCACTTGCATCCTGTATAGCGGATGTCCAGATAGCAGTACGCCATGCAGGAGCTTCCTTTTCTGCATCACCTGTCATCACAAAGTTCTTGCTCATTTTTGTATACAGGTCTTCACCTTTCTGTCCTTTGTATTGTGGATTCATCCCAAAGAAATTAAGATTATCCCCATGATTAGTCCAATACACAACCTCTGTCATGCCCATCGCATCTTCTACGCCCAGCTTGTTGAGATCAGCAAGATACCTGGCGGCTTTATCCTTGTTAGCAGGATTTGCTTTTAACTCAGCTACCGCTTTCATCCATCCCTCATAAAAATGGGCCATCATCTCACGATGACTATTCAGATACGATTCCTTCGCAAAAAAGATATCAGCGATGACGTGAGACTCACTCTTCGTCGTCAATAACACCTTTGATCCAGGTACATCTTTCGTTGCTAATTGATCATCAGGACTCCATACCACAGCAGCATCTACATCACCACTTTTGAAAATTTGCGCAGCAGTGATATTGTCAGATGTCTTCACAACCTGTATATCCGAATATTTGAGGCCGGCTGCTTCAAGCGCAGTCAGCAATAATGTTTGGGCAGGAGAAGGTACAGCCACAACAACCTTTTTTCCCTTCAGATCATTAACACTGTTGATGCCTCGTTTGACGATGATGGCATCACCTCCCCGCGACCAGTCCACCTGCATAAATGCTTTAGGTTTATACGAATTAATGTCAGCAGGACCTGTGTATAATGGAAAAGCATCAGCTGTTTGAACAGCCACATCATATTCATCCGCTATCCATGCATTCATCGCATTGATAAGATCATTTTCAAGCACGAATCTTACTTTGAAACCATAATCCGTATAAAATCTTGATTTCGTATTTGGCTCCGCACCTTCATTAAAATAAAGACCCGGACCATATCCTCCCCAGGACACAAGCTGGACAACGATAGTTTTATCATCATCATTGAACCCTGTCTTCGGCTCTTCCTTTGTCTTGTCAGCTTCTGTTTGCTGTTTTGCTTCTTCAGCTTTTTTCTTCAGGCTTGATCCTAATGATGTTTTATTAAGTACCACATATCCGACACCGGCTATTGCGCCGAGTATAAGGAGGGTGATGAAAAATTTTGCAAATGCA
>JBDUAU010000215.1:0-5837 GCA_040004485.1 Saprospiraceae bacterium | reverse complement strand
TCTGGTCCTTCATGAAGAAGGTGAAGAGATTAGGATTTTCCTCCGCATTGTAGTACATCGGTTTGTCTTTCGAAAGCATTCCGACTACTTTGGCAGATTCCCCTGAATTTTTTACGTGTGTGAATGTGCTGTAGGTGCTCATGTCCTTAGAAGCTGAGATAAGCATGACTACTCCGCCAGCCATCAGGGCTATGATAATAATGGGCATTAATTTCATCGTAAAAGCGTTGTTTTTAGGCTCAATCCCTGTGGTACTGAATCTTTGTGCAAATTTACAGGAAAATAGCCACAAAGAGTTACAAATCCAGTAACGAAATGTGCCTGTAGAAAGTGCGTTTATACCTTATGAAAGAAGTTGTTAGCCTTAAAAATGCCGGAATATATCAGGAAGGGGTAAAAGTCCTGAGCGATGTCAATCTATCCGTCAGCCAGACTGAGTTTGTCTACCTGATCGGGAAGACCGGAAGCGGGAAAAGCTCGTTGATGCGGACCTTATGGGGCGATTTGCCGCTGAAGGAAGGAGATGGCCAGGTGGCAGATATATCACTTTCAAAGCTTCAACCTATCAATATTCCCACATTAAGAAGGAGAGTAGGGATGGTTTTCCAGGATTTTCACCTCTTTCCGCAATGGTCAGTAGCTGAAAATCTCAGGTTTGTGCTGGATGCCACAGGCACAAATGATGAAGCCGAACAAAATAAAATCATCAGAGAAGTTTGCGCAGATGTCCAGCTTTCAGATAATATCAACAAACCTGTACATCAGTTATCGGGTGGTGAGCAGCAAAGAGCTGTGATAGCCAGAGCTGTACTCAACAAGCCTCAGATTCTTCTGGCTGATGAGCCGACAGGACATTTGGATCCGGAGACCGCAGATGCCATCCTTCAGTTGATGCGTCGTCTTGCTGTGGAATATCATACGGCGATATTGATGGCGACACACAATACCGGTGTGATCGAAAGATTTCCTGGCCGTGTATACAAGGTAGGAAATGGCAAAGTTGTGGAAATGGATTAAGCATTTATAGGATCAGGTGTTTTGCCCATTAAAATTTCCTGTCAAAAAAGATCTTTCAGTTTGAATTGCGACTCCGATAATTTATTAATGCATATATAAATTGTTCTTTGTTTGTCGTCCTGACAACAAATCATCTTTTACAGGTTTGAGAATATATAAAAGTGAATGGAAATCACTAAATTAGCATAGCGTGATAAAAATCTCAGATTTTATTTTTCAAATTAACGGATATAAAATCAACTGAACTTTCCCTGCTTACTTTGAATTCCTGAAATGAAAATCTATCAATTCATAAAATATGATGACAATTTTTTGTTTCAGAATTTAATTGGCAAAGCGAAAGAAAACATTGTTTTTTGTTTCGATCTTGAAGACAGCATCCAGGATAATATCAATTCGGCCAATACGCCATTTTTAAAATCTTCGTACAGAAATATTTTAAAGACAATACTCAGGAAAAACAGTGTTCTTACCAGGCAAATAAATTTAGGTGTAAGGATCAATGGAGCTAATACAGGAGAATATTTATCAGATATTGAAGCTCTTGGTAATACAACACTTATTTCAGCGATATTTCTTCCAAAAACGGATGATCCAAATCAGATATTGGATCTTCAAACCCGATTGCAACGTGCGGGAGTGAACTACACAGAAATAATTCCAGTCATTGAGAGTAAAAAGGGCGTTAAGATCCTGGAATCAATTTTGAAAATAAATTCAAATAAAGTCCGCTCTGTTGCTTTCGGTCACTGCGATTACAACCTGGATAATGAAATCTACCCGTTTATACACCAGGATTCCAGAGAGTACTGGAATTGGGTAATCAAAATGTACAATATGCTCAAAGCAAACAACCTGAATTTTGTGAATTCTCCTTTTTTACAATTGGATAATGATGAAATGTTTATGGATATGCTTGCTTTGTTAAATTCAGTATGTAAGAAAAATTTTGGACAAATAACGCTGACAGGCAGGCAAACTCAACTTTGCAGTTCCTTTAAGCCTGACCCTTTGAAAATTATTTCAGAGAAAGTTGCGAACCCTCTTGATCTAAGTGTTCCGCCATCATATGCTGAAGATTTTATTCAATCCTTTAATGAAAGTGAAAGGAGGAATGGTTTTGCTATAACTCCCGGTCGGATTATTTTGTCACCACATGAGTATTTTGCCTCGCTTCACTATAAGCTTAAAAATCAATGGTCGGAAATCAATTTTACTTTTGTGGGTGGGTGTTTCCCGGTCAAAGGCAATGTATTATTTGAAGATCGTTTTCATCAACTCATTAAAAAAGAAGTTGAAAAGAAATATGAATTTAGGTTTAATGTTAATATCATCCGGTATGAGCGTTATATGAATTGTCTCAACAGGATATCGGCTTCTGAGAAAACTAAACCTATCGATGTACTTGTTTTCTCCATACGGCCTGAGCCTTTTTTACGATTGGTCAAATTGTATTACAAATTTGCAGATGCTGAAAGTAGAAAAATTAGGTGGTCACTCAATCTGCCTTTTCTGAACAAAATCAATCCTGAAAAACATGATGTTCTTTCTGTGGATACTAGATTTCATCCGGCGCTCCTGGGTACTAAATCTATCCTTCGTAAAGCATTCATAAATTTTAACTACATCCTGGGGTTAATTATTGGCAATGGTAAATTTTCCGGCCATGAATATTTAAAACTACTGCGCGGTGTCATTGATTTTTGCAAACAGAAGAATATACAATTAATCGTCCTCGGACCAGCTATACGGACAAATACATTCATGGAAAAATTGCTTTCACGTAAGCTTGACACATTTTTCAGGAAATCTCTTCCAATTCCTCGAGATCAATATATATCCGGAGATGATCTTGTAAAAAACGGAGAACAATTATTTGAAAGGAATGGTATTTATGTAAATGAAAAATATCACGAGGTGATTGCTGAACGATTGGGAAACAGGATAATGATGATTATTGACAAGATGACATCGCCCGGACACATCATTGCTAATAATAGTCCTTCAGAAGTTTTTCAGGAATTTGGTCCTTAATCTTAGTAGAATTTATTTCTTTACAGATTAAACCTCATTCCTGTGTATCCACCAGGTGTCAGTTTCCTGAGCTCTTTCTTAACTTCTTCTTTTACATGCAGTTTATCAATGAACTGATGCAAGCTGTCCTTTGTAAGTTTTTCTTTTCCACGTGTCAGATCTTTCAATTGTTCATAAGGATTGGGCACACCTTCGCGACGAAGTATAGTTTGAATTGCTTCAGCAAGTACTGACCAATTATCATTGAGATCTGACTGTGTTTTTGGTTCATTTGCAGATATTTTGCTGAGTCCTTTTTGAATTGATTTCAATGAAAGAAGAGTGTGTGCTATGGGGATGCCGATATTTCTAAGGACTGTACTATCTGTCAAATCTCGTTGCAGACGGCTCACTGGTAATTTATCAGCAAGATGGCCGAAGATGGCATTCGCATAACCAAGATTTCCTTCTGCATTTTCAAAGTCAATTGGATTCACTTTATGCGGCATGGCGGAAGAACCTACTTCATCCGGATTTGCTTTTTGCGTCAGATAGTTCATGGAGATATACATCCAGATATCACGGCAAAGATCAACCAGGATCGTGTTGATGCGCATCGTCGCATGGCAAAGTGCAGCGATCTGATCATAATGCTCGATTTGTGTAGTGTACTTATATCGTCCGATATGGAGATATTTTGATGTGAAATCATCGGCCCATTCAGCCCAATCGATATCCGGAAATGCCGCTACATGCGCATTGAAATTGCCGGTCGCTCCGCCAAACTTGACACAGAGATTTATATTTTCAAGATGCCCAAGTTGTATATCCAGGCGTTCGACAAAGACCATCATTTCTTTTCCCAGCAAAGTCGGAGATGCCGGCTGGCCATGGGTGTATGCCATCATCGGAATCTCCTTTGTCGCCATTGCAAAATCAAAAATCTCCTGACGGGTGGATTTTATTTCAGGCGTGATGATCTCCCTGTACGCATTCCTGATCATCAATGGAAATGCACTGTTGTTGACATCCTGTGAAGTAAGACCAAAATGTACCCATTCGCGCAGTACATTCAGATTTAATTTTTCCAGTTTTTCTTTTATAAAATACTCTATGGCTTTTACATCATGATTGATCTTCGATTCTATTTTTTTTATGGAGGCTGCATCTTCATCATTGAAAGAAGTCAAAATAGTAAGGAGGTTTGTTTTCGACTCAACACTGAGTTTTGTATTTGGCACAATACCGGTTTCTATCAGGGCGATGAGGTATTCAATTTCCACAAGGCATCGATATTTCATCAGTGCAAATTCAGAGAAATAAGAACTTAGTATTGAGGTCTTATCACCATATCGGCCATCGATCGGGGAAATAGAATGAAGCATTTTTAGTTGTTCTGTTTTTTTAAGTAACTATTGGTGTAAAAGTACAGCTATTATAATAAAGGCGGAAGAGGCGGAAGAGGCAGAAAAGGCGGAAGAGGCGGAAGAGGCGGAAGGGGCGGAAGAGGCAGAAAAGGCGGAAGGGGCAGAACGGTCAAAAAATGATAATTTTTGGTATCTGTGCTTCGGCTCAGCAACATAGCGAAATTAGTGGCGGAAAAAATGAATGCGGATTAGCCATGATAAAAAAGTGAGGACGCGGATCAAATAGGAAAAATTATAATTAATGAAGATTAATTTCTTGTATCTGACAGTTAATACCATTTACAATGTAAGAAGGAACGCAGATCTTCATGATCATCTGATTGATCATGATTATTACTCTTAATGACAAAGTATCCGATCAGAAATAATCTTGTTATTACCCTTTTGCCTTTTCTGCCCTTTCCGCCCCTTCCGCCTTTTCTTTTTAAAACATTTCAGGATCAAAATTTGAAAACACTTCTCCTTCCGCCATCTCCTGTGTATATGGAATTGTGATAGTGCTCGTCGTCCCAGTGCCAATAACACTGTACACCGAAATTTCTCCTTTTAAGAAATTCACGCGGGCAGAAACATTCTCTGTCCCCATTCCTTTTTTTTCTTCAGCAGGATCATATCCCTGGCCATCATCTTCCACCATGATCTCAAGATCTTCTTCATTGCGGATCAATTGGATGAGTATTTCCTTTGCATGTGCATGCTTGATGCAGTTGTATAATAATTCCTGCACAATTCTGAAGATGTGGAGGATAATGCCTGTAGGCAAATCATGAAGCGGACCATAGTGTATGAATTCGATATGGGGCATATCTTCAGATTCAATGCGATTGATCAGATCTTTTATTGCCGGTACAATACCCATCTTAAGCAGAGCTCCAGGTTGCATATTGTTGGATATGGTACGTACTTCTGCACATGCTGCATCTAGTAATGTATACGCTTTTGTGTATTCCTTCTGACTGGTGATCTCCGGATTTTTTACCTGTATAGCATCAAAATGCAGCTTCACAGTTGACAACAAACCTCCAAGGCTATCATGTAAATCTCTGGCTATACGTTCGCGCTCTACCTCCTGGCCCATGAGCATAGAACTCATCGTTTCTATTTTAAGATTTGTTTCAAGCTCATTTATTTTACGCAGTGTCAATTCCTCATTTTGCTCGGTGATGATCTGATTGGCATTGAGTCGTTGCTGAAAGCTCCGGATAAATATATAGGAAACAATAAGCATGAAGACAACACTTACTGCCAATCCATAGCTCACCACTTTTGACATTCTCGATTTTAACTCGGTGATATTCCTGTCACGCGCCATTTCCTGCAATTCGGTCTCACGTTCGATGTTTTTGGTATTGAGTAGCATCTGCTGTATGCTGCTTGATT
>JBDUAU010000573.1:0-1760 GCA_040004485.1 Saprospiraceae bacterium | reverse complement strand
CAATACATTCCTCTTCTCCTGATCCACACATTTCGCAAGCCACTCCTTTTCATAACTCACCCCGTGCTTTGCTAATACATCTTCAGGCACTCCATCCCAAACATTCGCAACATTCCCCTGGTAACCCAAATCATCCAGACCTATGCGTGTTGTATAATAACCAGTCAGTACAAGATTGCGCATACGCGAAA
This sequence comes from Saprospiraceae bacterium, assembly GCA_040004485.1. GTDB lineage: Bacteria > Bacteroidota > Bacteroidia > Chitinophagales > Saprospiraceae > Opimibacter. The sequence goes on along the minus strand of JBDUAU010000573.1, from coordinate 1,569 downwards.
AGAATTCTGCTCCCTGCGCCAACTCCGGTGCAACATCATCCGGATAAGCAATCTCATCCAATAATTTTTTTTGATTCTCTATGCTTCCCACCATGAACACAGAATCAAATCTTATCCGTGATTGATGATCCAGCCACATCAACCCACCACGTATCGGCAGTTGATGTGACGTGATGTCTTTGACAATGAAATCAATAAACTCCGATACCCCTGCATCTGTGGCCGAACCTGCAGTTGCTGTTGCAGGTAGGATAAGATCACACAACACTGCAATCGTCCCCAATTCATGCTCAGTCAGAAAGGTTGAGGCATATACTTTAGCATCATGCTCCTTTTCTTTTTCTGTTCGCCCATATGGTCCGGGCGTACTTTCTTTTCCTTTTATTTTTTCATCCGCATGTTCAGGCTGACAACCGGCTATGAACAATGGTCCGGCTATACCGCCTACCAACATGGTTTTAATTGTTTCTCTTCTTTTCATTTTCGTCAGTCTTTAAATATTTTGTTTTTTCAATTGGTCAACTATATAATCGCATGTCTTCCATGATAGTGCGAGGATCGTCCACGTTGGATTTTTATCGGCCTGCGATACAAATGGACCGCCATCCACAATGAATACATTGTTCGCATCATGCAATTGTTGATTCGAATTGACTACTGATCGTTTCTTATCATTGCCCATGCGTGTCGTGCCCACTTCATGTATGATACGACCCGGTGCTGCAAGTCCATAATCATCTTCCTTGCCCGGTTTGCTTCCGAGTAGAGTTCCACCCATTGCCGTTAATATTTCTTCAAATGTATCGTGCATGTGTTTTCCCTGAAGCAATTCGTGATTAGTCCATGTATAATTAAAGCGGAGCACAGGTATTCCAAACTCATCCACTACATGCGGATCGATTTCACAATAATTGTTTTCACGAGCGATACATTCTCCTCTTCCGGAAATACCGACGACGGATCCATAAAATGATTTGACATCCTTTCGAAGCTGATCACCATAACCACCTACTTTTTTTCCGATATGCACATTCAATTCATTCGGATCAAAACCAAAACCATAGGAAGGCATACCCAGCCCTCCCCATGCTTCCATATGATAGCCTCTCGGAAAATCAAGCTTCTTGTTGTCCAGCCACCACGGAAAATAGATATGCATGCCACCTGTACCATCTTCGTTATAAAGTTTACGATCCATCAGTGCCGGAATGAAAGCACCACGGCTTGCACCGGTACTATCATGCAGATATTTCCCTACCACACCACTGCTGTTGCCAAGACCACCGGGATGTTGTTTACTTTTTGAATTCAATAGTATGCGCGCTGAACTACATGCTGAAGCCGCAAGTACCACCACTTTCGCTTTGAGTTCATATTCCTGCCGGTCGTCTTTATTGATATACGATACACCGGTCGCTTTTCCTTCATCATTCGTCAATACTTCACGAACCATACAGTTGACAAAGAGATCGATCTGGCCTCCTGCTTTTTGTGCAGGAAAAATCAAACACGTACCCGCAGAAAAATCTGCATGCACTGAACAACCGCGATTGCACTGAGCGCAATAAA
>JBDUAU010000204.1:0-5841 GCA_040004485.1 Saprospiraceae bacterium | reverse complement strand
AGACACGCAGTCCGCTCCAGTCGTGCCGGTTCCCCCTGCAGCAGAGAGATTCTGTATGGTATTTCCGGAAATTATAGAAGGGGTAGTAGACGCGCGAATACCTTGCACCCTGCTACCTGTTGAGAGGGTATTGCTTTGTATTGAATTGGATATGCTCCCGCCTACTATATTATTAAGACATGACCAGGATGCATTAGATGCAAGATAAACTATCCCATAGATGTTGGCAGCACCTGTGCTTGTATTTGACGCGGTGATCCCACCAATGGTATTATTGTCTGTAGTCCAGTCTTTAATACCGAAATAGCCTATACCGATGACATCTGCTGCAGATGAAGAACTTGAGGTCACTGTAATACTGCTAGTCTCTGATTGACTCCCGATGGTATTACCTGTTACATCACCTATAGTAGCAAGCCCTGCACTGTGGAAAATACCAACCACAGGAGCGGTAGAAAACGTACCGGATATTCCTCCAGATATAGAAATACCAGCTATAATATTCCCCTGAACACTGGTTGCTGTAGTAATACCTACTGAAAAACTTATTCCGTTAAAGCTTCCGGAATTTTGAAAATCAATTGTATATTTTCCTGTTCCCATATTATTAGCAAAACCAATAGTGTTGCCAATAATTTGGTAATTGTTTCCTTGTGCATTAGATATTCTGATAGCTCTGTTCCCTGCTGTTCCGGTTTGGATCCTGGTAGCTGTTTGATAAAACTTATTATTTGAAATTAGGGTGCCTGTAGCTCCGAAATTGATATCAATACCAGTAGAAACTACACTCGTACTGAAAAAATCGAATATATTATTATTCGTTATCACAATACCGCTGTTGGAAGTCCCTGGGTCGCTATTGGACGTACCCCATAAGTAAATACATTTCGAAGGGAGATTTGTACCGGCAGGACCAATATTGCAGAAGGAGATGGTATTATCATCATTACCGGTCGTAATACCTGCAGCACCAATCCATATATTTCCGCCTGAAATACCACTTGTTGAATTTGAAGAACCTAAAATACTACACCGTGTAATTGTATTGTTAGTAGCATCTGTCTGAAAACGAATAGTACTTGTACCGGTTGCGGCAGACGCAGTAGTATTTGAAATGATCAGTGAATTGCCCGCAGTATTTAATCCATCAATGGTTATATAATCTGCTCCGTTTAGATCAATTAATGGACTACCTGCAACAATGGCCCCGCTGATCGTTCTCGCAGCACCTCCGCCTGGTTGAATGAGGATACTGGAATAGGATGAGGACCCGCTGCCACTGCCATTGAGTACAGCGCTCGCGGATTCATTCGTGTCACCTGAAATTACAATAGTGATGGAACCCTGATGCGTACCTGCATTGACAGCATCAAAAGCATCCTTTAATGTTGTGTAGGGAGTGGGTCCCATATTTCCGGCAGTAGCTGTAACTGATACCTGGCCATCAAGTGACAAATGAAAAAAAATAAAGATCGATAGCAAATAAAAGATCAAAAATCTTTTGCTCCTGAAGTACTTTATAATCGCCGTTATAAATAATTTAGGCATTCAAGTTTTTCTTCAAAAATTGAAGAAATCAATTGTCAAAACAATCCTCTTTTTGAGTGAAATACAAATGGCAGCGCACACAGACGTTCGGGTGTCTCAGACCTCGACCCCTACTGACGTTCGAGTGTCTCTGACCTCGAACATGGTCAAGCTTATCTGTTCGAGGTCAGAGACCCTCGAACGTCTGGGACTTTTTGTGCTTCGCTTTAGTCGACGTAACTGAGGCAACTTTTGCTATGTAATCCGCGGGTCGTTGAGCGTTAGTCGAAACGACCCATTATAGATCATGCACAATCCTCTCCCGCAAGGCTTTTACAATCGCCTCCTTACCACAATTGACATGCAGTTTTTGATAAATACTCTTCAGATGACTTCGGACCGTATCAAATGAAATAAATAATTCAGAAGCGATCTGTTTTGTACCATATCCTTTGATGAGATGCTGCAACACTTCAGTCTCACGTGGAGAAAGATCATAACTAATCTTGCTTGATTTTGTATGAAATGTCCCGAGTACCTTTCTCGCAATCTGCGGAGACATCGGTGCTCCTCCTTCAATCACTTCCTGTATAGCATCAAACAATTTCTGTGGTGATGTCTTTTTTAGTAAATATCCATTCGCACCTGCACACAGACATTGAAATAATTTTTCATTGTCCTCAAAAACAGTGTACATGATCACAGCTGTCTCAGGACGTGCTTCCTTGACAAGGGATACTCCCTCAATCCCTGTCTTACCCGGCATATCAATATCCATCAATACCACATCAGGCTGATGCATGTGGATAATTTCAGTCGCCTGGTTACAATTATTAAAGTGCCCCACCACAGTATAAGCTTCAGAATGCTGAAGCAATACAGCGAGTGATTCGCGCAATCGGTCATTGTCTTCAAAAATTACTATCCGGGTAGGCATCTAAGACAAAACTAAGTGATATTTGATCTATTCATTTCACTCAATTGAGTGAATCAACCATTTTAGCGTTATATATTTTTCTTCAATGGGAGTCCGATCTTTATGATGGTGCCTGTTTGCGCGGATGATTCAATAGAAATACGGCCTTTCCATTTTGCCACACGTCCTTTGATGCTTTTCAATCCATGTCTCTCTGTCGAAAGCGTGGTATCAAATCCATGTCCATTATCAGTGACCACTAACGAAAGAAACTGGTCTTCCCGCAGGATGTGTATATCCACTTTGTTAGCTTCAGCATGCCGGATGATATTGCGCAATGCTTCTTTATATACAAGATAAAAATCACGTCGTAGCTCAAGTCCTATCGATTGGTTTTCATCAAGGTGTTCAACCTGCAATATAAAAGTGATTCCTTTGGCATCAAATAATTCTGAAGCATATCTTCGCATTCGCGAAATGAGATCTTCAGCCGTATCTACACGACTGCTTACACTCCAGATGATATCATCTAACGCTTCAGACGATGACTGCACTTCTTCACCGATACGTTTAAATAATTGTTGCGGTTGATCTTCTTTATCAAAAGTCTTTCTGCCGATCTCACTCAGGATATTGACATGCGTCAGTGAAGATCCGATTTCATCATGCAGGTCAGATGCGATTCTGTTTCTTACATCCTGTATACGCTGCAGCTGCCGGATGCGATAACGATAAAATGAAAATACTAGTCCCAGTATGCCAATTATGACAAGTGCTATAAACCATGCCTGCTGCCAAAAGGGAGGCCTAATTCTAAATTTATAAAAAACCACATCCCCAAATACGCCATTCCATCCTTTCACCTTTACTTCGAATCGGTAATCTCCCGGCAATAAATTAGCATACGATATATTATGCACAGGAAGAGGTTTTGACCATGTAGTATCCTGGCTCCCTTTTAGCCGGTAACTATACTCTATTTTTTTTCCATTTATAAAATCATTTGAAGAAAACTCAATATCGATATAATTCTGATTGTAGTTCAAGTCCAAAGGAAGCAGCAACTGCGGGTCTTTCAATGTACTTTTTGCTGTTGAAACTGATGCGATGTACACTGCCGGAGGAACGATCGTATCATAACTGCTATCTCTTACTCTGATTACACCAGACGTCGTAGCGCACCATAACGTGTGATCAGGCCCAACAACAATTTGCTGTACAGCAGCAAAAAAATTATGCACCCGGCTAAAAGAAAAAACACGATAGCCGCCTCCTTCCGGAATTAATTTTTCTATGCCAGCATTTGTACCCACCCAAACATTTCCGTCATCATCTGAATCAACAGATTTAATGAAATCAGAAATAAATCCTTCCGTCCGTCCGAAAACATGAGTCGTAAAGTGATCATCATCCACTTTTTTAGTCAGTTGTATCAGGCCACTATAACGCGTCCCTACCCATAAATTTCCCTTTTGATCCCGATGAAGACTTCTTAATGTTTTTTCAGGAAGATACTCGTTGTAATCCTTCCATTCCAAAAGCTTAGCTCCTTTAGCATTTTTCTTTATCTTGATTTTATATAATCCTTTATTTAAACAAGCCAACCAAATTCCTCCTTCCGGGTCAGGCACCATGGCATAGATCTGATCATGAAACGATGTGTCCGAAAAACTCTCCTTCGATGTAGCTATCGTAATTTTACCATTCAGAGTAGAATACAAACTCCCATTCACCAGTATGGAACCTGACATCAGCGTGTAGGGAATTTCATTCCATATACTTGCACTCTTTTCGCTAATGATGTAATATCCTTTTGTGGTAGAGACAATCGTATCCAACTCTTCCTTCAAAAATCGATACGCATTTCCAAAACTTCCAAGGGGAATAGATTGAATGTGTTCGCCTACCTTGATTTTATTGACGTACGGAAGGCTGGCTAAAATATAAGCAGAGCCGTCTTGTCTGGGTTGTATATCCGTGACTATTGTATTGGGGAGATCTTCTGAAATCGTAAATATATCAATCGTGTTTCTTGTATCCAGCTGAGCCATTCCCTGATCCGTACCTATCCATATAAAACCTGCTTTGTCCTCAAAGACTGTTGTAATATTATCATTAGGCAATCCATCACTTCGATTATAGACACGCCATGTATAATCCGCTCTTACCTGAATCAAACCACCTAAGGCAGCAATCCAGATCGATCCATCAATAGATTTCATGATATCGTTGATGATCCATCGGCCCCAGGGTGTGTTGTCAAATGGGGTAAGCTGAAGACTGTATTTATTATCCTGATTACCGTTCAGATTGACCCATCTTAAACCATCCAAAGTGCCGACCCAAATACGGTCATCATTTTCTTTGAGAATGCCGCTGTATGGAAAATGTGAATGAGGCCAGACGTTTATAAATGTGTGGTCTTCCAACATGACTCCACTTTTATCTCCGCAGACAAATAAATAATTCCCATCCAGCAGAACATCTGTGACCGAAAAAAGATCGTTCGTTTTATTCAACACCGTAAGAGAATCCTCATTAAAAAGAAGTACCCCTGAATGATCAATCGATGCAAATATCCGACCGTCATTCTGACGTGTTAACCTGTTGATGGACTTATCATATTTTTTACGAAGTGATGGCTGAATTTCACCTTTTACAATCACATCAACTGTTCCGTCATTTTCTGCTATAATAATTCTACCATCAGAACCCTCGATCATATCATTGATCAATGGATGGGATAGTCCTTCTGCTAATGTGTAATTTCTAAATGCATATCCGTCATACCGGCTCAGACCTTCCCACGTCATGACCCAGATAAATCCATTCTTGTCCTGGTAAAATCCACGCACCTGATTACTGACAAGACCATCGTTGATATTAAATGATCTCATGATGGTGTGTTGCGCACTTGCAGGAGAAATGAAAAACAATAAGCAATATGCAATATGCAATATGCAATTCGAGCGCAGCGAAGATCCCACCATGAAATGACGCGAGAAGCAATTGGCAAAAGGCAATTGGCAACGTAAGCCGAAGCGGATATCCGTGAGTCGTTCGCTTCGGCTACCGCTCAGCGACCGTTTAAGTTTTCGAATGAATGTTTCGGCTACGCTCAACATTTGAGAAAGTATCTTATCCCATTGTCTTAATCACCGTATTAAATATCCGCTCTTTTTCCTCCCTCGCTTTTGCAAGCAATTCATCAGCTTCTTTTTTAAATGCCGCAGCCGCTTTTTTACTTTTCAATCCACTCATGTTAATCATCACATTGAGCCATCCACCTTCTATAGCAGCTAATGCACATGCTGCACCTACACCTGCATCCGAAACAGAATTATGATTTCCTTCTTTTGTCATCGCGTCCAACAATGGAAATTGATCACACGACACTC
>JBDUAU010000408.1:0-5846 GCA_040004485.1 Saprospiraceae bacterium | reverse complement strand
CTTGTCAATTGTAGTTGGGTAAATTCATGCTTCATACTCAGTATTTTATTCAGAGGTATTAACATAGCCAATCAGGCGGTTATTGTGTCTACATTTGAAAAAATGTACTTCACTCGTATTAAATCCTTTCTTTCGATGCGAGATTAAGAGATGCCAGATTAAGAGATGTCAGAATCCAGACATTTAGAACTAAAGACGTAAAAAGGGATTCACAGCTATGTGTTATGTCCCTTGTGCGTCATGAGTCTGGCATCTGGCGTCGCTCCATCTGACGTCGCTCCATCTGGTATCGCTCCAGCAGCATCCTTGTTATCCACCATCCTTTTTTCTCTGAATTTGCTTTGTTTACAGTAAGTTTACGCACGCCAATGGATATACTATCTTCAATCTCCAATCAGGAAGGCCCCTCATTTATCCTGATCATCTTCTCTGTCTTATTGGCATTCCTGCTTTCTTCACTCCTGGTGCTAACCTATGAAAAGACATCCAGGGATATCGTTCCACCTGATCATTTTATCCAATCCATCATCCTCATGGCTATCGTCACGGCCACGATCATGGAATCTATAGGTGAAAGCATGGCCCGTGGATTTGGGATATTCGGCGCACTCGCTATACTTCGTTTCAGAACCAATATTTTCAATCCGAGAAATGTATCCTTCATTTTTGCTGCTATGGCTGTAGGTATAGCTTGTGGTGTGAATAGTTTTGCAAATGCAATCATCGGTACTGTTGCCTTTTGTCTTATTGCTTTTTTTCTCAGACTGACTCCTTATGGCCGTAAAAACAATCTCCTGGGCCAGCTCCGTTTCGAACTGAATGGTGATCCTGCAGAATTTGAAAAAGCGCAACAGATCATTCGAAAGCACTGCCACAATTTTGTATTGAAACGATACCGCATCAACTATATACCGCAAAAAGAGAATCTGATTGAATATGCCTTCGAGTTGCGTCTGCAAAATGAAATGCATGGAATGCAATTGACGGAAAACCTAAGGGAACTAAGCGGACTCCAAAATATCCGGTTGAGTTTTAATGATACCTACGTCCATCAAACTGATTAAACTCCATTGTCTCCATGCGTAGATTTAATCTTCTCTTTCTGATTATACCCATCGTGCTTCTTGCTCTGTTCTTCATCTACAAAAGCCTCAATCAAAATTCCGCAAACTTTTTTGGCGTAGCTGAAAACCAGGAAACACAAATCAACCTTGAACATGAAGCCACTGTCCAAAAGATAAATGTATCGGAAGGAGAATTTGTAACCAAAGGCACTCTGCTCATGCAGGTAAACTGGTCAGCACTTGATTTTAAACTAAGCGCATTAAATCACGATGTATCTGAGTTGACTGCACGTGATCGGCTGAGTCAGACAGAAATCAAAAGTAACCTTAACCGTTACACTGCACTACGCGCAGAAAAAGCAGAGGACATCCAGGCACGTATTCGCCTGATGGAATCGGAGAATCTTCTTAATCAACAACTCTTTGCTGATCTGAAGAGCCTGTCTTCGACTGAGTCTAAATCATCATCATCCGTCTATGATACCAAGCTCCAAAGTCTACGCGAAGAACTACGCCTGTCACTGGAACCACTGGATATCGAAATCGCTCAACTTGAACACGAATTAAAACTATCCCACATCCCGGCGCAAACGGAAATCGGAAAATTGAAAAATGAAATTGAACTCTACGAAAAAGAACGCCGGGAACTTGATATCTATGCGCCTTCTGATGGACTTGTAGGAAGCATACACTGCAGAATCGGTGAAAATATTCCGGAATTCAATGCCCTCATCTCTTTTTACGAACGAAATCCAAACACAGTCATTGCTTATCTGCACGAAAGCCTGAGTCTGCAGATCAAAGTGGGAGACTCACTCAGCGTCACTTCCACATTGCATCCGAATGAAAAGTGTATCGGAAGAGTCAGCGGTCTCGGACACAGGATCGTAGAGATCCCGGAGCGGTTGCGAAAAATACCAGAGATAAAAACGTACGGTCGTGAAGTATTGATTGAGATTCCAGCCAACAATAATTTTCTTCAAAAAGAAAAAGTGATTTTACAGCGATGGCCTGCACAGCCTTTTTCTTTTTTGTCTCTTTTTCAAAAGTCAAATCTTACAACTTCATAACCAGGCATTAGTACGGAATATCTGATGGTGCAAAACGAAAAGTGGATCTGTTTATTTCTGACTTTACTATTGTATAATTCTCTAGAAAGTCAAACGTCAATACCTGCAGGGCAAGTACTGGCAAGTGCACGATATGATCTCGCCGTTGAATTGAGGCAACAGCATCTTGACTACATCGCACAGACCAATCAGAATATTCCTTTTGCAGATCAGATCAGCCTGCGTACAGAGACAGATCGCTTCCTCGTGTATCGGCAGGAATATCTGGCTCGTCTCACGGTCAATGGCCTGAGTGAAATGCGCCGTCAACGAGATTTTAATAAGGCAAATCTCCAAACCGAACAATATCTCCAGCGCAGTCTTGAACACGAAGCATTGGCGGGCAGATATGAAGCCATCAGCGCATACAGATTTTTACAGCAACGACTGGCCATACATCAGGAATTAAAACTTGTCTATGAAGACAAGGTGAAAGTGTTGACTAAACTGGCCCTACTAAATGCAGGAACAGAGGTGGATGAACTGATCAAAACAGAATATGATCTTGACGAATTAAATCTTGATATCAATCAAGCAGCGGCACAATTTGATCAGATTAAAAAAATGTTTGAATCGTGGATCCCCATGTTAGAAAATGAATGGGTGCTCGATACGACTTCAATTATTCAACCATCACAAATGGAGCTCGTGATCGATCAGATGCCACTGGTAGCCAATCTTAATCCACTGATCATCGAAAAGCAATCAAAAATAGATGCTCTCCAGGCGTCTTATAATCTTGAAAAAGCGAGTTCAAAAAAAATGCTTGATTTCTTCCAGTTGCGCTATGCCAACAGGCCGAATGAAACACTTGTGCGTGAATTCTCGGCGGGCTTTGGCATTAATTTGCCCTTCAAAGGCTCCTCTCGTGTAAAACTGGCCGAACTGCAAATCGATAAAAATAATTCGGAGCAAAATATTCAATATTATATCCATCAATTCAACGAGGCTATTCAATCCGCACACGAACAAATGAAAGCGCTCACAGATCGATATCACATCGCAGAACGACAATGGAATGAAAGTCAGAATAAATTTACGATCGAACACCAGGAGCCTCTACAGGCTGATGGACCGATGACTTTGCTCAAGGCCCGTGAATATCAGATCAAACGTCAGTTTGTTTTAGTTGACCTTGGTAAAGAGATCATGGATCAGTATTTAAAAATACTTGATCTGACCGGTGCGTTGTCTTCACTTCCAGCAGTCAATTATTTGTCGGATACGTTGGAGCGTTATTGAAAGGATGCGAGATGCTTCTATCGTAAAAGTGTAATATCTCCTATCTTAAAGAATGATTGAATCCCCACCTGAATTTTTAATTTGTAAACATATACACCGCCTGGAATAATTTCATTTCTCTTGCTAAGCTTGTTCCAATTGAAAGCAAGCGGTATGCTGAAAAATTCCTGCCTTTTATATAAAAAACACCCCTCACTTTTTCACCCAATTAATCGAAAAATTCAATGCCGAAAAAAGCAAGGGGCTTTGAACTTATTTAGGAACAACAATTTTCACTCTTTCCCACATCATGACTTCGTATGGCGGGATCCTTGTACTGCGCGTGTTCAGGCTGAGTAAAGAGGGCGAAGTATTCGCTGCGATCGACACTCTTCTCTTTTCACTCTTCACTCTTCACTTTTCACTTTTCACTTTACCAACTTCCTCTCACTGTCACTACGATATTCCTGCCTGGTGCGCTGATATTGGATGCGAATACCCTGTAATTTTCATCAAGGATATTTTCCAATCCAACCTGCAGTGTAAAGTTCTTTGTCAGCAGGTAAGAACCGCGAAGATTGAATGTAGTCCATGCCGGCATTCCTTCAGGTGTAGCAAATGGAAGATTGTCTTCACCATCAAGATTATAATCTTTTAGCTTTTTCCATCCATTGTACATGGCGTACAATTCGCCCATGAATTTTTTAATCTTCAGATTGAGACTTGTTTTACCAAATACGGGTGGTATATGATCTAATGGCCTGTCTTCTGTCTCTTCCTGAATACGTGCATAAGTGTAATTGATCGTGCTGTACAATGAAAGTGCTTTTGTGATATCGATGTTGATATATGCATTGGCACCATAGAGATACGCTTTGCGTGCATTGACATTCATCGTGACATTGCTGAGGGAATCGTCATAGATGATCTGGCTCTGACCATTGAATGTACCGGGTACTGTGGTGATCGCATCCCGATACAATGTATAATATCCATCGACTCCAACACTGTATTTGTCATTGATCGTTTTTGAAATACCCAGATCTACGCTATACGTTTTTTCAGGACCTAAATCCGGATTTGGCACGACAACACTTCCCTGTACGGATTCAAAAACTTTTGAAAGATCATCCACATTTGGAGCTCGAAAACCTGTTGCACCGAGTAGGCTTACTCTCCATCCAGCATTCCCATTCCACACGAGACCAAGGCTACCACTCAACGTTGTATTGGTTTGTGTCAAGTCATCAAAAGGGAAAGGAAAAAATGTCTTATCCTCGAATACCGATTTCAGACTGTTATATGATAATCTTAACCCCGGCTGAATGATGAAATGTTCTGATGCATTATACATATTTGTCAGATAGAGTGCAGCAGAATTGACATCCGATCCGCCATCAGGATACCTTGTATTCTGAGACACGATATCTCCGGTTTCAATATTCTCTTTTTTACCTGTTGAATTGACATGATCTAATATGCCTTCAAGACCATAATGCCATTCTGATTTTCCTGTTGTTTTTGAGAAATCAGCATTGAGAGATATAATATTCAGTTTCTCGATACGATGATTGATATTGGCACTTCCAAATCTTCTGTCGTGACGGCTCTCTTCAATATTCTGATACGCTAAAATGATCTTTGCATCATCAAATATGCCCTTGGCCTGCGAAATGCGCATTGAGTATGAACCAAACAATCGTTTCTGTGGACCGTAATACCAATCACCGAATTTCAGTGTGCCACCGGAAGTTTCTGTCAGCCGGTCATACCGCGGCACGTCTGATGAAGTGGAGTACTGAAAATTGAGCTGATGAGATACATGACTATTTTGCACGAAGGTGAACTTCTGCATGAAATCATATTGCCTGTATCCGGAACCCACCTGTACATCAGGATCGGGATTGGTCACAGCTACATCGACTCCGTTTTGTCTTTCAGTATATGAGGGTCGCTTGCCAAATTCAGAATACTTATCATCACGCAGACTTCCTTGTTTCAGATCACCGAAATCAGAGAACGTAAAACTTGTCAGTGAACCCAATTTTATACCTCCAAGGCTGATATCCACATGGCCGGTTTTTTCTTCGTCAGCTGTTGAATAGCGCGCAAAGGCATTGACGTGTGTCCTCAGCAGGCCATCGGATGATAATGCAGGGTTTTTGGTCACAAAATTCATGACGCCACCCAATGCATCACTGCCATACATGACTGAACCAGGGCCATAAAGTATTTCCACTCTGTCCATGGCGGCATTATCAAGGGTGACGATGTTTTGCAAGTGACCACCGCGATAAATGGCATTGTTCATACGTACACCATCTACGACCAATAAAACTTTGTTGGTTTCAAATCCGCGTATGATCGGACTACCGCCACCGAGCTGGCTTTTCTGAACCAGAACATTCCCCGTATGCTGAATTACGTCTGCTGAAGTCTGTGAATTGTCAAA